>CAMWVM010000029.1 GCA_947177715.1 uncultured Ruminococcus sp. | reverse complement strand
CTGTATGATACATTCCAAAACGCCAAGCATGTTCGTTCTCAGCAGGATTTCTGTAATATTCTTTAAATAATGCAGGGTGGTTTCCTTGTTCTGCAAGGATAACAATTTCACCTGTTTCGCCTGTTTTAACAGGTTCACCGTTTTCATTGACTATTTCAACATTGTATAGTGGAGTAGGCTTTCCCATAGAACCAGGCTTTGGTTCCATGCCGTAAAGGTTTCCCACAATAACCGCAGTTTCAGTCTGACCGAAGCCTTCCATTAGCTTAAGTCCAGTATATTCATACCATTTATTATATACTTCAGGATTAAGTGCTTCACCAGCTATACAGCTGTATTTAAGTGAAGATAAATCGTAATTCTTTAAACCTTCTTTAATAAAAAATCTGTACATTGTTGGCGGAGCACAGAATGATGTAAGTTTGTAATCCTGTATTATTTTAAGAACATTTGAAGGTACAAAACGGTCAAAGTCATAAATAAATGTTGTTGCACCGCAGATAAACTGACCAAACATTTTTCCCCAAGCACATTTTGCCCAACCGCTTTCAGAAACAGTCAGATGAAGTGAATTTTCATCAAGGTGATGCCAGTGTTTTGCAGTAATAATATGAGCTGCTGCAAGGGAATATCTATGCATTACCATTTTGGGATAGCCTGTTGTACCGGAACTGAAATATAACAGCATGGTTTCATCTACATGAGTTTCAATTCTATCCAGTGTTTTTGGATATTTGTCAATTTCACTAAGAAAGTCTGTCCAGCCGTCAGCAGAACCGTGAGTAATAAACTTTTCAACCATACCGACATAATCTTCAAGAGCGCTGTCAATGTGTTCAGGAACGTTGTCTTCGCCTGTTGCTACGATGTATTTTACATCAGCAGCCTTAAAACGGTAGGTAAAATCTTTTTTCATAAGCTGGTTTGTTGCAGGAATTAGAACAGCACCGATTTTCATCAGTCCATAAGCTAAAAACCAATATTCATAGTGACGCTTGAGAACGGACATAACCATGTCGCCTTTCTTTACACCATGATCAAGCATCATGTTAGCAACCTGATTGCTTTTTTCTTTTAATTCTTTGAATGTAAATGAGTGTTCTTCACCTTTTTCATTAACCCATAGAATAGCGGTCTTGTCAGGCTTTAAAGCTGCAAGTTCATCGATAACATCATAGGAAAAATTAAAGTCATCATTTAAATTAAGTTCAAATTTTACTAAATTTCCGTTGCTGTCAAATTCTTCGTTTACAAATCTTTTGTAAAAATCATTCATTATAGTTTCCTCGAATCTTATAAAATATATTAGGGACTTAGTCCTGATATTATCTTTAATTAAATCTATCCTTGCAGATTGCGAACTATTTTTAATATATCCTCCGGTTTCTTCGCAATATAATCTGCACCGGCTTTTTCAAGCTCTTCTTTTCCTCTGAATCCCCATTCACATCCAATGCATGGTATATTTCCGTTATGTGCAGTTATTACATCAACATCAGAATCTCCAACAAGAATTACTTCGGACTTGTCAACATCAAACTGATTGATAATATTAAAAATAATCTGAGGATCGGGCTTTGCTGGTATGCCGTCAAGTTTGCCGATTACAGTGTCAAAATCATCATGCTGAAAAAGATTATTAACAATATACTTTGCAAAAGAATCGGTTTTGTTTGAAGCAACAGCACATTTTATTTTAAACTCATTTTTAAGCTTGTGTACAGTATCTATGATTCCATCATAAGGCTTTGTTTTATTAAGGCAGTATTTTTCATACTTTTCTGCAAAAAGAGTGTGAAGCTTTATAACTTCATCTTGGTTTCTGTGATCTAATGGCAAAGCCCGTTCAGATAGTTTAACTGTGCCGTTACCCACAAAATTATAGTACTTGTCCACTTCATGAACAGGATATCCCATTTCAGCCAGAGAGTCGTTCACTGCGTCGGCAAGATCATTAACAGAGTTTATTAACGTTCCGTCTAAATCAAATATTACAAGTTTTATCATATTTTCTATCATTCCGATTCTTTTTTTGGCATGTAAAAACAATTTAATATATGATATCATATATTTATGACTTTATTATTAACAATAATCACAATTATTAATAAATTTAGGGCACATTTCTGTGCCCTTTATTTTAGAAAAACATATGCTCAATAAATATTTTTATGCCGATTCCAATAAGTATCAGTCCACCAAGTATCTGTGCTTTGCTATTTAATACAGTTCCAAATTTCTTTCCGATAAATATACCAGCAAAACTGAAAATAAAAGTAACACCGCAGATAAAAGCGGCAGCGCTTACTATATTAACCGAAAGAGCAGCAAAGCTTACTCCGACAGCTAATGCATCAATACTTGTTGCAACTCCCTGTACAAGCAGAAGTCCTAATGTAAGCGAAAACTGTGTTTCACAGCTTTCGTCATCATTTTTAAAAGAGTCAAAAATCATTTTGCCGCCTATAAACGATAAAAGAATCAAAGCGATATAATGATCAATGCTTGTTATGTAATTTGTAAAGGTTTTACCAAGAGCGAATCCTATTGTAGGCATTATTCCCTGAAATAGTCCAAAACATATTCCGCATGAGGCAGCGGCTTTACAGCCTGATTTTTTTAGACATAGTCCATTAGTAACCGATACGGCAAATGCGTCCATTGATAATCCAACGGCGAGTAACAATAGTTCAGTAATTCTCATTGATAAATTCCTTTCAGATTAATCTTCAAGTTTAGATTGGAGGAGAGAAGAATATTTGTTTCTAAATTCTTCAAATCGTCCTTCATCCAATGCTTCACGGATTTTTTCCATGAGAGTGTTGTAAAAATAAAGATTGTGCTGAACTGCAAGTCTTCCTGCAAGCTGTTCATCTGCTTTGAAAAGATGACGAACATAAGATCTTGAAAAATTACGGCAGGTAGGGCAGTCACATTCTGGATCAAGTGGTCTTTCATCAAGCTCATAGCGTTGGTTCTTAGCGTGCATAATTCCGTTCCATGTAAAAATAGTAGCATGCCGTGCATTTCTACTTGGCATAACGCAGTCAAAAAAGTCAATGCCTCTGTAAACAGCTTCAATAATGTTAGATGGGGTGCCCACACCCATTAGATATCTCGGTTTTTCCTTTGGCATAAAAGGCTCAACCTGTTCTATTACATGATACATAACTTCTGTAGGTTCGCCAACAGCCAGACCACCTATAGCAAATCCTGAACAATAATCTAATTCTCTGATTTGCTTCATGTGTTCAATACGCAAATCGTCATAAGTACAACCTTGGTTTATTCCAAAAAGAAGCTGATTTTTATTTATTGTATCATTTAAGGAATTAAGTCGCTTTTGTTCAGTTATGCATCTTTCAAGCCAGCGGGTAGTGCGCTCGCATGACGCTTTTGAATAAGAGTGCTCAGCAGGGTTTTCAACGCATTCGTCAAAAGCCATGGCTATTGTAGATGCAAGATTTGATTGAATCTGCATGCTTTCTTCAGGACCCATAAATATTTTTCTTCCGTCAACGTGAGAGTTGAAGTAAACACCCTCTTCTTTTATTTTACGCAGCTTGGCAAGAGAAAATACCTGAAATCCGCCACTGTCTGTAAGAACTGGTTTGTGCCAGTTCATGAACTTGTGAAGTCCACCCATTTTACATATTATATCATCTCCTGGTCTAACATGAAGATGATATGTGTTGCAAAGCTCTACCTGACATTTTAATTCATTGGATAAATCTATTGAAGATATTCCACCTTTTATTGCCGCAGCAGTCCCGACATTCATGAAAACCGGCGTTTGTATAGTGCCGTGTACAGTTTTGAATTCTCCTCTTCGTGCATTTCCTTCTTGTTTTAAAAGTGTAAACATTAAGTTCTCCTTAAAAATTATTTAAAATCATAAAATTTCATGGTTTCACGATTTCTGCTTTCGTGCTTCTCATAATAACCGATAAGTTTATCATTTTCATCTCTTAAAGCAATCATGTATACATCACGATTGTCCTTTTTATTATAAAAAGTGTAAATTAGATTGTTATCTTTACTTTCTTCAAACCATGTAATTACCTTTTGAATGATATCACCTGATTTTTCATTATGACAATTAAGAAGTGAGCTTCCAATAAGTTTATCGCCGCCATGCTTTTCATATCTTTTAATTGCCGAAGGGTTCATGTATATTATTGTGTGATTCAGGTCGCAAATTACAACAGCTTGTCTGTCATTGTCAATAATGCTTTTAAAAAAACTATTAAGTTCCATGTAACATCCTCCTAAATTACGATCATGCTATCGCCGAAACTAAAGAATCTGTATTTTTCTTTGACAGCTTCATTATAAGCGTTAATTGTGTTTTCATATCCTAAAAAAGCAGATACAAGCATAATAAGCGTGCTTTCAGGCAGATGGAAGTTTGTGATAAGTCCGTCAAGAACCTTGAATTTATATCCTGGATATATGAATATATCAGTGTATCCATCACATGGTTTAATTTCATTATAAAATGTAGCAACGCTTTCTAAAGTTCTGCAAGATGTAGTACCTACAGCAATAACTCTGCCGCCATTGTTTTTTGTCTGGTTTATTAAATCAGCAGTACGCTTTGGTATTTCATAATGCTCTCTATGCATCTTGTGATCAAGCACCTTGTCCTCTTTTACAGGACGAAAAGTTCCAAGTCCTACATGGAGTGTAACATATGCAATGTTTACACCCATGTCTTCAATGTCTTTAAGCATTTCCTTTGTGAAATGAAGCCCTGCGGTCGGAGCCGCCGACGAACCAAGCTCATTGGAATAAACGGTTTGATATCGTTCCTTGTCCTCTAATTTTTCGGTAATATAAGGTGGCAGCGGCATCTGACCGATTTCATCAAGAGCAGAGAAAAAATTATCCTCGCATTCAAATCTTGCAATGCGGTTGCCGTCCTCTAAAATATCAGTAATCACAGCTTTAAGCTTTCCTCCGCCAAAAACGAATTCTGTACCGATTTTTGCTTTTTTGCCAGGACGGCATAAAATCTCCCATTCCAAATTTCCACGCTGTTCAACCAAAAGAAATTCAATGAACGATCCGTTGTCTGATTTTTCACCATAAATTCGTGCAGGAAGAACTCTTGAATCATTTAATACAAGTAAATCACCTTTTTTTAAATAATCGCATAGATTATAAAAATGATTGTGTTCAATATCTCCTGTGTTTCTGTCAACTTTGAGAAGACGGGAAGCGTTTCTTGGTTCAACAGGCTTCTGTGCAATAAGCTCCTGCGGAAGTTCATAATAAAAATCCGATTTTTTCATGTTTTTTAAATCAAGCATTTTCTATCTCCTAATGTGAAGTTTTTATTTTACAAAAAATTAATAATTTCCTTTATATACCCCTTGACATATGTCAATATATTTGTTATCATAAAAATTGAAAAGATAGAGGTGCGGTCAAAATCAGTAGTATTTCTGAGATGTGTTTGTCATAGCGATCCCAAAGCTTGTTCGGAAATGTGAAAGGTGCGACTGCCGAAGCACAGGTGTGGGAATCCTGAAGCTGACTGTAGTTTTAACAGAACTCCGGTTGTCATCATTATTTATGATGGAGTGCTATCGACATATAAATTATGTCAACATTCTTATTATATTGTATGATGAGCTGGTTTTCAACCAGTTTTTTTATTGTTTGCTCATTTTTTATGTTTTGTGCAACTTTTTAATGATTTTAAGCGGTGTTTTAGTGAATTATGACATACTAATTTTATTTTTATAAAGGAGTTTTAAGAATGAAGAAATTTAATGTAGGCATCATCGGTGCAACAGGTATGGTAGGACAGAGATTTTCTCTTCTCCTTGATAAACATCCCTGGTTTAATGTAGTATGTGTTGCAGCATCACCTCGTTCAGCAGGAAAGAAGCTCAAAGACGCAGTTGGAGCTAAGTGGGCTATGTCGGAGCCTATTCCTGAAGAAATAGGTGAACTTACTGTTATGGATGCAACAGCCGATATTGATAAAATCTCATCAATGGTTGATTTTGTGTTCTGTGCAGTTGATATGCCAAAGGATCAGATAAAAGCTTTGGAAGAAGCTTATGCTAAAGCAGAGTGTCCGGTAGTATCTAATAACTCTGCTCATAGAGGAACACCTGATGTTCCAATGGTAGTGCCTGAGATTAATCCTGAGCATATTGAAATTATTGAGGCTCAGAGAAAGCGTCTTGGTACAAAGAGAGGCTTTGTTGCTGTTAAATCAAACTGTTCGCTTCAGAGTTATGTTCCTGCACTCCACCCTCTTATGGAAAAGTTTAAGGTAACAAAGGCTTTGGCTTGTACTTATCAGGCAATCTCAGGTGCTGGAAAAACCTTCGAAACTTTCCCTGATATTCTTGATAACGTAATTCCTTTCATTGGCGGCGAAGAAGAAAAATCTGAGCAGGAACCTTTGAAGATTTGGGGACATATTGAAGGCGATAAGATTGTTAATGCTGAAACACCTTCAATTACAACACAGTGCTTGAGAGTTCCTGTTTCTGACGGACATACAGCAGCAGTGTTCGCTTCATTTGAAAAGAAGCCTACTAAGGAAGAAATTCTTGAAGCATGGAAGAATTTCAGCGGTGTTCCACAAGAGCTTGAGCTTCCATCTGCTCCAAAGCAGTTCCTACATTATTTTGAAGAGGATAATCGTCCACAAGCTAAGCTTGACAGAAATATCGAGGGCGGTATGGCTGTATCAATCGGAAGACTTCGTGAAGATACTCAGTATGACTATAAATTCGTTTGTCTTTCACATAATACATTGAGAGGTGCAGCAGGCGGAGCAGTTCTTATGGCTGAGCTTTTAGCTGCAAAGGGATATTTTGATTAAATTTTAATTCATATTTATGACTTGCCTTGAAAGGCGTTTGGAGGTCAGATTTTAATGAAAAAAACTATATTTACAGGTGCCGGTGTTGCGATAGTTACACCTATGAACCAGGACGGTTCCATAAATTACGACAGACTTGGACAGCTTATTGATTTTAATATTGATAACGGTACTGATGCAATTATTATTTGCGGAACAACCGGTGAAAGTGCTACTATGTCTGACGAAGAACATATTGAGTGTATCAGATATGCAGTAGAAAAAGTTAATAAAAGAGTTCCTGTTGTTGCAGGAACAGGTTCTAATCATACTGAATATGCCGTTAATCTTTCCAAAAAGGCAGAGGAGCTTGGCGCTGATGCATTGCTGGTTGTAACGCCATATTACAATAAAACTTCTCAGCATGGACTTATTAAGCATTTTACTTCTATTGCTGAAGCTGTTAATCTGCCGATTATCCTTTATAATGTACCTTCAAGAACAGGAGTTAATATTACACCTGAAACTTGTTTTGAGCTTTCAAAGATTGATAATATTGTTGCAGTTAAGGAAGCCAGCGGTAATATAAGTCAAGTGATGAAAATTGCTGCACTTTGCGGTGATAATCTTGATATTTATTCCGGTAATGACGATCAGATTATTCCTATTATGTCGTTGGGCGGTAAGGGCGTTATTTCTGTGCTTTCAAATTGTATGCCTTTTGAAACTCATGAAATTTGCCAGCTTTGTCTTGACAATAACTATGATGAAGCAAGAAAGAAAGCATGTCGTCTGCTTGGTTTTACTAATGCACTTTTCTGCGATGTAAACCCTGTTCCTGTTAAAGAGGCACTGAACATTATGGGATTCAAAGTAGGTCCTTGCAGACTACCATTAGTTGAAATGACCGATTCAAATATTGAAAAGCTTACAAATGAAATGAAAGCTATTGGACTTGTAAAATAAAATAATATCGGGCGAATTGATTTCGCCCGTTTGTTTTAATAAAATTAAGAAGGGAATTTTAAACATGACTAATATTGCTATATGCGGTGCCTGCGGAAAAATGGGCAGAGTAATTAATGATATTATTTCTAACCGTGCTGACTGTGAAGTAATTGCGGGAGTTGATAAGGTGGCTGAAAGCTATGCGGATTTTCCTGTGGTTGACAAAATATCAAATCTGCCTGAAAAACCGGATGTTATAATAGATTTTTCACACCCGTCGCTTCTTGATGAATTGTTAGATTACTGTATGGCTAATGGTGTTGCTGCTGTTATTGCTACTACTGGCTATTCAGCAGAGCAGATTGAAAAGATACATAAAGCATCAGAAAGCATTCCTGTTTTCTTTACATTCAATATGTCTTTAGGAATTAATCTTCTTGCTGACCTTGCTAAAAAGGCGGCAAAGGTTCTTGAAGGACAATATGACATAGAAATACTTGAAAAGCACCATAATCAGAAAATTGACGCTCCAAGCGGTACGGCAATTATGCTTGCTGACGCTATTAACGAAGAACTTGACAGCAAGTGTAATTATGTTTATGACAGACATTCTGTAAGAGCAAAAAGAACAAACACTGAAATTGGTATGCACTCCATAAGAGGGGGGACTATTGTCGGTGAACATGAGATTATTTTTGCCGGCAGAGATGAGGTGATTTCTCTTAAGCATGAGGCGCATTCAAAATCAGTATTTGCTGTTGGGTCGGTGAATGCAGCTGTTTTTCTAAATAATAAGCCTGCTGGGCTCTATGCCATGAGTGACTTGCTGGAAGAAAACTAAAAATAAATTTGCCCTGTATCAGAAATGATACAGGGCTTTTTGATTATACTTTATATTTGTCTTTATCTAAATCAGAAATAATGCGAATAACCTTGCATGGGTTGCCAGCTGCGACTACACCCGATGGTATATCCTTAGTTACGACACTTCCGCCTCCGATAACTACGTTATCTCCGATTGTAACTCCCGGCATTACGCAAACGCTTCCGCCAATCCATACATTGTTACCTACTGTGATTGGCAGGGCATATTCAAGACCTGAATTCCTTATTTCATAGTTTATTGGGTGACCTGCGGTATAGAATCCGCAGTTGGGAGCAATAAAGCAGTTATCTCCGAATGTTACTTTTGCACCGTCAAGAATGACAAGATTATGATTGGCATAGAAATTCTCGCCGATTTCAATATTGCTTCCGTAATCACACCAAAAGTTCTGTTCAATCCAAAACTTTTCTCCTGTCTTGCCGAGGATCTTTTTCATGAGTTCATGACGTTCGTCAACCTGCGATGGCATGAGTTTGTTATACTCAGCACACAGTTCTTTGCATTTCATTAATTCGCTGCTCAGGCTTGATGGGTCGTACAGCATACCTGAAAAGGCTTTTTCTTTTTCTGTCATAGTTGTATTCCTTTCATTTTTAATTATCACGTTGTTTTCGTGCTTTTTGCATTTACCAGGATTTGTTGTTTCTTTCTTATGATGTTTTGCACCAATTACAAATGGTTGTCGTAATTTTGCAATTAAAATTGCGTTATCAACTGTTTTTCTCGCCAAACCAGCCTGTCCGCATTAATAAATCTGCCAACCTGCGGGTCATAATAACGGCTATTAATATAATATAATCCTGTTTCCGAATCAAAATAGTATCACGATCTTAAGCTATATTCCAGCCCAGCTGTTCAACTGGGCTGGAATGCTAATCCTAATATAGAAAATTTGGTACAATATTTTAACGATTAAAATATTGGCTTAAATATTTTTCTTGACACTTAATTACTCCCAAACCAATTTGAAATGGAATAAAATATAATCCAATTATATTTTCCATTACCAATAATACTTCTGATTGAGTAAAAAGCCTTGATAATAATATATTCAATATAATAAACGGTAAAGCATAAGCGAATGCAACAAAAATAGCTTTAAAAAACAGTTTTAAGTTACTTGGAATTCTACTGTAGTTAAATAACCAAATAAACCATATAAAAAGATTTACAAATGGTATGAACATTATTGTCCTTTGTGTTCGTAATGATATTAGTTTTTTCAAATTAATCACCCTAATTAAGTGTATTTTATAATAATGATTTGTTAAAATTCCATATTAGTTTTATTCCAGCTCAGACTGTTTAGCTGTGCTTGAAACAAATGAGTTTTTAAAAAATTATATTTTTAATTTCTATAATCGTTGCTTTTGGTTACAGAAAACCTACTTTATTTGTTAAGACGATATAGCTTTATAACTGCAACTATATAGTGAAACTTTCAATTTTTTCAACCACGTTATTATTGTATTTTATAGCAAAACACTTTCCGTTATTAAAATAATGATAAGAAATTTGTGGATAACCCGTCCAATTATGTAGCATAGAAACATAATTTCCATTTGGATCAATTGCTCTGACTTCATCCAATGTAATACCAGTTCTAATGTTTTCAATACTATCTTCACAACTCTCATTTGAAAAAACTACACAGTGAATCTCATTATATATTTCTTGCATGTTAAATGTAATTATAACTATGCCCACATTAGTTTTTAAAACAGTATAGTACATTTCCATAACTATCTTATAATATTCTACATTATATTCCTCGTAAAAATCTTTCATATTTTTATTGTTTTCAAGATAATTTAATATTTCATTATAGTCATATGTTTTTTCTAATTGATTATAAATAATCATATCTTGATTAACTTTTTTCACAGCATATTCCTTTCTTTTTTCGCACGAAATAGTAGAAATCATAACAATACATATAATTATTATAAAAAACTTTCGCATAATTTAACACCTCAATTCGTAATAGCAAAATATTTGATCTCACTAGTATAATAGCCTCTAATGTTACCACAGTCCCATGATATGGTCGAAGGATTCCCACTTGAATGATATACTGAACCACCTCCTGGACCATGTTTTTCTGCCCAATTTCCCGAACTAGTCTGCACCATGAAATGATAATCCCAATCTAAATAATTTCCAACTGGAGTAGAAATAATATTAGGTTTACTTACACGTAAAGCTATTCTGTATTCATTATTATTAATTGGAGAATCATATGAATTAATGGCTCTACAGCCACGTCCTAGATTATACATATCAGATTTTACTGCAATGGCTACAGCATCAACATCATATGACGTAAACGGTTGTGAAAAATCACCAGGATTATATGATTTATCATATAATCCAATTGCATAAGAATAACAATTTGGATTCGTTTGGCGATTTCCATTGCTTGCTCCAATATTTTTATAGTTTGGAGCTGCACCAACACTTGAGGAACAAGCACTTGATCTAATAGACGCACCC
>CAMWVM010000028.1 GCA_947177715.1 uncultured Ruminococcus sp. | reverse complement strand
AGAATAAGCTTGTTCCGTCGATCTTGGACGGACTGGGAATGGGTCTGGGGTTTACCCTATCGTTGTTCGCAATGGGTTCGCTTAGGGAAATCTTTGGTTCAGGAAGCTGGATGGGTATTGAAATCCCGATTATCAGCTCAAATCCGGTGCTTATATTTATCATGCCGGCTGGAGGCTTTTTCGTGCTGGGATGCGTAATCGCATTAGTAAATAAAATTGCAAACAGAAAACCGCCCGCAGAAATTTCATGTAAAAACTGTCCTAATGCAGAAGCCTGCGGACAGGATTGCAGCGGTTGTGCAGAAATGGAGGTTAAATAATTATGAAAGAATTTCTTATAATTATGCTGTCCGCCGTTTTTGTAAACAACGTTGTGCTTTCGCAGTTTATGGGTATATGTCCGTTTTTGGGCGTGTCAAAACAGCTTAAATCGTCAGTAGGCATGGGTGGAGCAGTAATTTTTGTTATGGTCTGTGCAACAGCTTGTACATATCCAGTCTATAAATTGTTGGAGCTTGCAAAAATTGAATATCTGCAAACTGTAGCGTTTATTCTTGTTATAGCATTGTTTGTGCAGTTGGTTGAAATAGTAATGAAAAAAGTCATGCCACCACTTTATAAGGCGCTTGGCGTTTATCTGCCGCTTATTACAACAAACTGTGCGGTTCTTGGTGTAACTATTGCCAATATAGATAACGGATATACTTTCGCGAAGTCAATAACAAATGCACTGGGAACAGGTCTGGCTTTTACATTGGCATTAGTGCTGTTTTCAGGAGTCCGTGCAAGAATTGCAGATTCCAATATTCCCGAAACGTTTAAGGGCGTTCCGGCAACGCTTGTTGCGGCGTCAATCGTTTCATTGAGCTTTATGGGATTTAGCGGATTGTTCAGTTAGCCGATTTAATTTGTTGTCAGTATACAAAAGAGGAGGATTAACTTGGAATATTTAATACCTATCGGTCTTTTTGCAGGGCTTGGAATTTTAGCGGGCGTGCTTTTGACTGTCGTGTCTAAAGCCTTTGCCGTTAAAACCGATGAGCGAATAGAGGCGGCTCAGGAGGCTTTGCCTCAGGTAAATTGCGGAGCCTGCGGATTTTCAGGCTGTAACGACTATGCTGAAGCGGTTGTGACAAAGGGTGCAGAATGTAATCTTTGTAAGCCCGGCGGAGCTGAAAGTGCAGCAAAATTGGCGGAAATCATGGGCGTTGAGGCTCAGGAAGCAGAGCCTATGACAGCTTTTGTACGTTGTGCAGGCGACTGTAATGTTACAAGGCATAAATATGACTTTGACGGCATTCAAAGCTGTGCAGCATGCAACAGATTTTACAATGGCAGTAAAACCTGTACAAGCGGTTGTATGGGATATGGTGATTGTGTAAAAGTTTGTCCTCAAGGGGCAATATCCATTGTGGACAGAATTGCCGTTATAGACCCCGAAAAATGTATAGGCTGCGGACTGTGTGCAAAGGAATGTCCTAATGATCTTATAGCTGTTCGGCGAAAATCTCAAAAGGTTGAGGTTATATGTTCATCGGGGGATATGGGCAGACTGACAAGAGAAATTTGCTCAAACGGTTGTATAGGCTGCAAAATGTGTGAGAGAAAGTGCCCTAAGCAGGCAATTACTGTTATAAATAACCATGCAGTGATTGACTATGATAAATGTATTAACTGCGGAATTTGTGTGGATACTTGCAGGGTTCATGCAGTAAAAAGGATTTAAAAAGTAGGTGTAGACTATGAAAAGACAGGATTATCTATCTTGGGATGAATATTTTATGGGAGTAGCATTGCTTTCCGCCGGAAGAAGCAAGGATAATAATACACAGGTGGGAGCTTGCATAGTTTCCGACGAAAACAAGGTTCTTTCTGTTGGCTATAACGGAATGCCTACTGGTTGCTGCGATGATGATATGCCTTGGGAAAGAGAGGGAAATACCCTTGAAACCAAGTATCCTTTTGTTTGCCATGCAGAGCTTAACGCTATTCTTAACAGAATTACAGGAAGTCTGAAGAATGCAAGGATATATGTTTCTCTTTTCCCATGCAACGAGTGTGCAAAAGCTATTATTCAAAGCGGAATTACGGAAGTTGTATATATGGAAGACAAATATGCTGAATCGGACTCGGTTAAGGCTTCTAAAATGATGTTCTCCATGGCAGGCGTGAAAATCCGTCAGTATGAGGCAACAGGAAGAGAAATAAATATAAAGCTATAGTGAGATAACTCAAACTGATATTGTGGTTTGCGCCGTCTGCGCTAAGACCCCCTTCACTTATAGTCCCATTTGAGGCCTTTTTTGCACGCAAACGTGCAACTTTAAATGAAATATGTTTTAATTAAAAGAAAAACCGTATACCTGCACAAAACAGGATACGGTTTTTTGTATGATTTGACAACAATTTTTTAGTCGTCTTCACCGCTGATAATGCTGACTATTCCGCAAAGAATTCCTCCTATAACAAATGAAAGCCAGTTGTATTGCCATATGCTCCAAATAAATCCGGTTACAAGAAAAACGATTACGGCTGTCAGCATAATAACGCCTTGAATCTTTTTCCCCACAGATGTTTCTTTTCTGTGCACTTTTTCCAGTCTGCGGTTGTATTTTTCAATGTCAAATTTGTCTTTTTGAATACCGTTGTAAACAAGAATCGGAACTCCTATTGAGGCTGTAAAAAACAGTATTGAACTTTCAAGAGCCTCACTAATATGAGTTTTTTCTAATCCGTCAATTCCTATTGTAATAATAAGACCTATTAATATTATGCAAATTCCTAATGCAATTCTTATAGGGAATTTCTTTTCAAAAGATGTTATTTGTTCTTTTTTATAAAAAGGAGTTATGAAGGGATTGTTTTTTTCAAAATTAGAATTGTTTATTCCGCTGACCACAAAAATCATTACAGCAATGAGAATAAATAAGAAAAATCCTATTCCGAGCAGGGCTTCATTGACTTTTAGTTCATCAAAGAAACTTGCAAGTGAAATACCCAACAGACATAATCCTACTCCCACGGAAATGGCTTTTGAAAATCCGTTCATGTGTTTGTCGTATCCTGTTTTGTCTTGGGCTGTTTCCTTTTCAATATTCCCCTTTATCAGACTGTCCATTGAACAGGAAAATATATCACATATCTGAATTATTTTATCCATTTCGGGAAAAGTAGCGTCAGATTCCCATTTGGAAACGGACTGTCGTGAAACGTTAAGTGCTTCTGCCAAGTCTTCCTGAGTAATATTTTTAGTTTTTCTTAGAAACTGTAAGTTTTCACCTAAGCTCATGGTATAATCCTTTCTCCGCCTATGTAATTACGACTAAACCGTTTCAGGCGGAAGGGCGTAGTCACAGGACAGCTGTTCCTATGATTAAATTTTATCATTTAATATAGAAAACTGCAACCAAATTTGTGTTGCTTTTAAATATTTTTATGTAAACTTGAAGTTGCATAGGCGTAAATACGCAGTTTTTTGCAAAGCAAAAAAGTTATCCGTAAAATACGGATAACTTTTTATTTAAATAAGGGTTTACCTAAGTTATAACTCATCAATTTCTTTTAGCCAAATTGTGACCATAGCGTCGGACGGCATTCGCCAATCCCCTCTTGGTGATAGAGTAACAGAACCGATTTTTGCACCGTCAGGCAGACATGAACGTTTAAATTGCTGTGAGAAAAATCTTCTGTAAAATGTTTTTAGCCATTTTAAAATAGTTTCGTTGTCATATTCACCGTTAAAAGCGATTTTTGCAAGGCGATAAACTTTTCTTGGACTAAATCCCCAGCGTATTCCGTTATAAAGGAAAAAGTCATGCAGCTCATATGGACCAACAAGGTCTTCAGTTTTCTGTGTCATTTCAGTAGCGGTTTCATCTGTCGGCAAAAGTTCAGGAGAAACGGGAGTGTCAAGAATATCATAAAGAACTTCTCTTAGCTTATCACTTGTGCATGTGTCACCGTAATATTTGACAATGTGTCTTACCAAAGTTTTTGGTATTGAAGCATTGACACCGTACATGGACATATGGTCGCCATTGTAGGTCGCCCAGCCAAGTGCAAGCTCTGATAAATCACCTGTTCCCACAACAAAACCGTTAGTCTGATTGGCAATGTTCATAAGCACCTTTGTGCGTTCTCTTGCTTGGCCGTTTTCAAACACTACATCGTGATTGCTTGTATCATGACCAATGTCTTCAAAATGCTGAAGTACTGATTTTGTAATGTCTACTTCTTTAAAAGTAACATCCAGTGCGTCACACATTATTTCTGCATTGGAGCGAGTTCTTTTGGTTGTGCCAAAGCAAGGCATAGTAACGGCAACAATGTCCGAATGCGGACGATTCAGCAGATCCATAGCCTCCACACAAACAAGCAAAGCAAGACAGGAATCAAGTCCGCCTGAAATGCCGATTACCACACTTTTAGCATTCGTGTGTTCAATACGCTTTTTAAGGCCATGCGACTGCATTTGCAGAATAAGATGACATCGATAGTTTCTTTCCCTGTCGTTTGATGGAATAAACGGAGTTTTGTCTACAAATCTTGTCAGTTCTGTGGTTTTGACAGAAGTAAAAGAAAAGTTGGATTCTTTAATATCAGGCTGGCGTGTTATTGCATTATATGTTGATATTTTTCTGCGTTCAAAAGCAAGTTTTTTAATATCAATTTCCGAAATAGTAATTTCATTTTTAAACAAGGTGCTTTCATTAAGTAAAGCTCCGTTTTCAGCAATAATATTGTGTCCCGAAAAAACCATATCTTGAGTTGATTCACCATCGCCTGCAGAGCAATATACATAGCCTGAAACAAGTCTTGCAGACTGATTTGAAACAAGCTGTCTGCGGTAGGCTTCCTTTCCAATAACCTCGTCAGAAGCGGAAAGATTGCAGATAATTGTTGCTCCTGCAAGCGCAAGGTGATTTGAAACAGGATCGGAAGTCCATAAGTCTTCACAGATTTCATATCCAACTATTAGTTCCGGTAAGTTAGAGCAGGCAAATACGCTCTGTCCGAAATAAACAGAACTGGTTCCGCTGCTGTTTTCATATCCATAATTATTCAAGTCAACATTTGTGGTTTTTCCATCATAAGCTGCAAAATGTCTTGCTTCATAAAATTCATTATAATTGGGAAGGTGTGTTTTCGGAATAAATGCAAGAATATCGCCGTTTTGTATTACTGCGGCACAGTTATAGATTTTACCGAAAGCTTTTACGGGCAGCCCCACAGCAATGAGAGCGTCATAATCTTTTGATGCATTTGCAATATCAATAAGTCCGCACATTGCACTGTCAAGAAGAGTATCCTGAAAAAATAAATCCTGACAGGTATATCCGGTTACGCAAAGCTCAGGAAATGCGGCAATTTTTACTCCTTTATTTTTGCATTCATTAATCTGTGAAATAATGCTTTTTACATTAAAATCAATGTCCGCAACTTTAATTTTGGGGGTACAGGCGGCGACCTTTATAAAACCGTCTTTCATAAGAAAAATGTCCTTTCAAGTGAAATTTCAGAAGTTTTTTTTAGTATACCACTTTTTTCACCTTAAATCAAGTAATCTGAAATTATGCTTCAAAAGGGATTTAATATGGATTAAAAACATCTGCCCTGCTCGTTTTTAACGCAGTTTTCCGGCTTATTGAAATGGCAATGATAACATACTTCGTTTTCCAGTGCTTTTCCTTCAAAAAATGCGTCAAGATTTGAAAGCGTTATATTTGCAATAGCTTCCAGTGCTTCTTTAGTTAAAAAAGCCTGATGAGATGTGAGAAGAACATTTTGCTTAGAAACAAGAAGAGATAGCACATCATCTTTTATAAGGGTATCAGAATTATCCTCAAAGAATAAATCGCTTTCTTCCTCATATACATCAAGACCTGCAGCCTTTACCGTACCGTTGTTTAATGCTTCAAGCAGAGCTTCGCTGTCAATAAGCATACCTCGTGAAGTATTTAAAAGATATACTCCTTTTTTCATCTTAGAAAAAGCGTCGCTGTCAATAATTTTATTAGTTTCTTCTGTCAGAGGACAGTGAAGGGATATTACATCACTGTTTTTCAGCAGATAATCCAGCTTAACATATTCAAAATCAGCGTCCTGTGCAGGATATAGGTCATATGCAAGAACTTTCATTCCAAAGCCTTTACAGATACTTATAAATGCCTTGCCGATTTTGCCTGTTCCGATTACTCCGACAGTTTTGCCGTATAAATCAACACCTGTCAAGCCTGCGATATTAAAATTAAACTCTTTCGTGCGGTTATAAGCCTTGTGTATTTTTCTGTTTATCCCTAAAAGCAGAGCCATTGTGTGTTCGGCAACAGCGTGAGGAGAATATGCAGGAACTCTTACAACGTTGATCTTTTTATATGCAGCTTTGAAGTCAATGTTGCTGTAGCCGGCACATCGCATGGCGATTACTCTGACGCCTCCGTCATAAAGAATATCAATGGCTTTTTTGTCTATCTCATCGTTAACAAAAGCACAGACTCCGTCAAAGCCTTTAGCAAGAACAGCAGTTTTTGCAGAAAGCTTTGATTCAATATATTCAATCTGATATTTGGTGTTAAGTGAGTCAAAAAACTCTTTATCATAGGGTTTTACATCATAAAATAAAATTTTTTTCATTTACAGCATTCCTTTCAAGCATCTTAATTGTATTATATATTTTTTACCTGAAAAGTGTTATTTATGCTGCAAAAAAACAGTTTATATAAAAAATAAAATAAACTGTTGTTATTTTGGTATTTTAGTTCAAATAAAAAGTCCGATACCGTTTAAAGATATCGGACTAAAATTACTTGTTCTTTTTTATATATTTTATCTCATGTATGATTTTTTTACCTCTGAAAAGTCCTCTATATATTAATCTCACCGGCCACATTAGCGGAAATAGAAACGGAACTTTTTTCAGGAAAGGAAAAACCATCTGCATTATATAAAGCGGAGGGAAAATCCTGTGGATAACAAATCTGAATGTACCCATCCTTTTATGTTTATTCAGATTAGAATTAAGTCTTGTTCCATAAGTACCGCTGCTTAAAATAAAACGTGCAAACTCATCATATTTTTCAGAAGATGGACTATCACCAAACCATATTTTTGAAAGAGCAATAACATCACGGCATACCTGTGCCTTACCAACCTTAGCTAACTGAGAATAAATGAACTCCCAATCAAGACTATTTTCTTTGTGCTGTAGATAAACATATATATCCATTATCGTGCGGATTCCCGTTCCGCCGTTATTCAAATGTTTATCTAAATGTGCAAATAGATATAAGAAGAACCAATTGTCAGTTAAATTCAGGACTCCGTCAGTAATCTCTAAAGTATTCTTCCATGGATCAGAAAACATTAATGAGAAACTTTCATTTTCCTGACCGAAAAGCTGACGATGAACTTCAACATTCATCATTGGTTGTTTAAAATAAGCGTCATGGTCTTTGTCAGAAGTTGTTTCAGGTTCATAGCCTAAAGACAGCATGATTTTATTTGCTTTATCCATATTGTTCTGATCTATAAGCAAATCTATATCTGCCATAAGTCGCATATCTCTTTGAGGATACATATCCTTAAGAAAAATGCCTTTAAGCGCAAGAAATCTAATGTTTTCATTTTCAAATGCTTGTGTTATTGCATCGAATTCCAAAGTTTGAGTTAAATCCTTAACAATCGCTCTGTCACGATATTCAGCCCATTTTTTATTAATATCTGAATTTGGTTTTTTATTCAGCTTCTCAACAGCATAGTAGGCAATATTTGCAACACTGTGACGTATAGCGTGATCCAAAAGTTTTTCATAGCTGAGGTTGTCAGGCTTTTCTTCAGGCTGTGTTCCGTTAAGAATGCTTTTGAGAAGGTGGATTAAATAGCTGTATTCGTTTTTAAACTTCTCCATAATACATTTTTCCTTCATTTATAATAAGATGTTTGCTGCAAATTTTTAAAGCCGCAGGTCTGTGAGTGACGATAAGGCAGGTCCTGTTTTTAAGAGCTGCAATATTTTCTAAAAGCTGAGCTTCAGTGGCTTCGTCAAGAGCACTTGTTGCCTCATCAAGGAGCATTATAGGTGCATTGCCTAAAATTGCTCTTGCAATGGCAATACGCTGAGCTTGTCCCTCTGAAATACCAGAGCCTTTTTCGCCGATTTTCGTATTGAATTTATCAGGAAGTGCTTCTATAAAATCAAGTGCACAAGCGATTTTTGCAGCTTCTATAACATCTTCTTTAGTTGCGTTTTGGTTGAGCATACGAATATTTTCTTCAATAGTGCCGGAGAAAAGGAAATTACCCTGAGGTACATATGAAAACAATCCTCTTGTTTCCTTTCCGCTTTGAAATTCTCCTTTATCCGATTCAAATATCAGTTTTCCCGACTTAGGCTGATAAGCTCCGAGGAGGAGTAAAAACAGAGTGGATTTTCCACCGCCGGAAAGACCCGTAAGAGATATAAAATCCCCTTTGCTTATTTCAATATTTACATCAGAAAGCACATGATTTTCACCATATGAAAAGGATAGATTGTTTGTAGTAATTTTTCTGAAGCTTTCATAATCCAAAGTTTTTTCAGCGGGAGTTTCATCCGGTAAATTCTCAATATCCATAATACGTTCTGCTGATGCTAAAACTCCGTAAACCCTTGGTAAAAGTCCGGAAAGATTTGCAAATGGTTGTTGAATTTGGTTTACAAGCTGTAGTATAGCCGTGAGAGTTCCATATGTCATTATGTTAAGATAAATGCCTCTCGCACCCCATACCATTGCAAATAAGTAACCTATATGAAACACAAATCCAAATCCCGCATTGGCGCAAATACTTAAAGTACGTCTTTTCATTTGTGCTTTAAAATGATGGTTTTGGTTTATTTCATTTGTTTCTTCCATTTGCTTTTCGCAGCCGAAAACTTTGACTATCAGCACATTTTCCACTGCTTCCTGTAAAAACGAGCGCACCTTACCTTCTTTTTCTTGCACATCTTTATGGAGAAATTTCATTTTCTTTCTAAAGAATCTTGTAACAAAGAATAAAAATAACCCTGAAACTATGAAAACAAGCGTAAAGCTTCTATCGAGAGCAATAAGAACTGCTACCGCACAAACAAGGCGAGTTAGAAGGTTTACCAGATTAGGGACAATAGAGGTTACACCTTCTGTGACAATCTGAACATCGGAAAACATTCTGTTAAGCAATTCTCCACTGTGAAAACCTGATATATTGGTGTATTCTTTTTTAAAAAGAGTGTCGAGCATTTGACCACGTATTTTCATGGCAATTTTACAGCGTATGTATTCCCCAATGCTGTTACAATAAAGCAATAGTACAAGCTGAACGACTATGACTGCGAAAAGTCCTATTCCATAGTTTATAAGCTCGGATTTGTTATGATTGACTGCTCCGTCCACGATACCCTTGCACATAAGAGAGAAAACAATGGAGCTGGCTGCAAACAAACCGTTTCCTATAACAAGTGTAAGGATTTTAAAATGCTGAAACTTTGAATTTTTCCAAAGCCATTTGTATGTGATTTTATCTTTTGAATTTGGTTTTAATGACATTTTTCAGCCTCCGCAATTTAAAAAACACTCGTCTGATAAAAAAAGATTGCCATAATAAAACGTACAGCTTATATGACGCCGAATCTATTGAAGTTTCTTTTCCGTTACGGCTGAAAGAACAGACAACGCCGATAACGTGCCTGTCTTCTATGCTGGTTTCCAAATGAAGTTGGTTGTCGCCGCACATTACATACTTTCCATCTGTGCAGGAAATAACTCTGTGCAGAACATACTGACCGTTATCTCTCAAATAAAAAGCAATATCGTTCTTTTTCAAAGACCCATCGGGCTTTTTTAGGACAACTGAGTCCCGCTCCTGTACCAAAAGAGGAAGCATACTTGTACCTCTTGGATACATTCGGAATTCTCCTCCGCTTTCTAAAATAAAGCGAATGGTATCATCGTAGTCAGATAGCTTGAAAGTTTTACGCAAGCAAATCTGCTCCTTTCAGAGTGTTAATAAAATCAATTATATCTTGATTTGCAGTTGTTTCGTCAATATCATATTCTGATGTCATAGCAGCAGTAAGTTCTTCAACAGTTGTTTCGGTTTTAAGCTTTTCCCAAAGAAATTTTCCTGTCGGATTAAGTCGTATTATACCATTAAAAGTTTTGCTTGCTTCGCCGATAGCCACTACCATTGTTTGAGAGGCCACTTCTCTTAGCATAAATCCATCTTTTATTTTCATTAAAACAATCTCCTTTTAAGTAAATAATATATATCATTATAAATGATTTGCATTAAAATGTCAACAATTACGCAGTTTATGGTACGCTGTAGTTAAAATAGCTAATAGGCAAAGTCGAAATTTGTACAAAAAGTAGATTATTTGCGGAAACATTCAAAAGAATGTTGACAAACATTTGGTGTAAAGGTATAATAAAATTGCAGTATTTTTCGTAAGGAGGAAAAATAATAATGAAAATCAAAAAGATTTTATCCGGTATTGTAGCCGGAGCACTTGCTATTTCAACATTGGCTAGTGTTTCTTCTTTTGGAGTATCAGCTGATTCAAACCCTGAAACTCCATTAATCCCTGCATTGAACGGTTTGATCAAGTATCAGCTTAGAAAAAGTGCAGAGGGAACAGGAAAGGACATCCGTTTCCTTGCTGTTGTTAAAGAAACAGACGTTGTTTACGGAGCTTCAGCAGAATGGTACATCGAAGCAGCTACTGCAGATGCACCAGATGATTTCCAGGAAGTAGAAACACAAGAACTCACAGACAAGGCTTACAAATCCATTATTGCTAATGGCGTAAAAGTTAACGCTAACGATGTAGCAAAAGAGATTTGGAACTGGTCTGAAAGCACAGAGTATTGCTTTATTCTTTCAGAAGCTGTAGGAAGCTTTGAAGACGGCGATCAGGTAATGGGAGATATATTTATCCTCAACTTTGGTAATGGTATGAACCGTACTGTAACTATCGGTGAAACAGTATCTCCAAGCAAACCTGACAGCAGTTCAGAAGTTGAAGAATCAAGCAGTGAAGTTGAAGAATCCAGTAGTGAAGTTGAGGAATCCAGCAGCGAAGTTGAAGATTCTTCAAGCACAACAGAACCTTCAGGAGAAGAAGTAATCTGGGAAGGTGAAGAAGATCTTGGCAACTGGAAGAATGACGTTGACCTCGCAGTTGCAGGAATCC
>CAMWVM010000027.1 GCA_947177715.1 uncultured Ruminococcus sp. | reverse complement strand
CGATACATTAGGTATTACTCCATATTTATCTTTAAATCTTTGCATTGCCGTGTAACTAAGATTTTCGGCAGGAGTATAGTATACACCTATGTTAAGTGAATATTTCTTTTTATATTCATCACATTTATTTTTAAATAACTGTTCAATTCTTTTTGCTAATTTCATGCCTTTTTCAGTAGTATGATCGCATCCAATAAGTATTTGTAGAGTTTCAGCAAGTCCAAGTTGACCTATAGCAAGTGTGCCATGTCTTAATGCACTCCTTATATTAGTTCCATCATAACCTGCCATCAAATTATTTTCATACATAAATTTTGCAGATTTTGGAACTTGAGAGCAAATCCATTCAAATCTTTCGAGCAACATATCTTTTGCTTCTGTAATTTTTCTCTCCAATAAATTCATAAATTTTTCTACATCTCTTTTAGCTTTCATGGCAAGTGTAGGCATAATAATAGTTACAGGGCAAACATTACCTCGCCCATCCTTTAGCTGTCCAAATCCGTTTATATCCCATCCATTTGCGGTTCTGCATCCCATAGTAGAAAAATATGTGCTAGGATTATTCCTGTCATATCCAACATTACCACTCCAGTCCACATTCGCATAATTAGGATATAATCTTTGTGAAGTAGACTTTAAAGCAAGCTTAAATAAATCATAATTAGGATCTCCCTTTTTTCTGTTTACGCCTTTCATACATTGGAAAATGCCACAAGGAAAAATAGATGTTTTATGCAATTTTCCTATACCTTTAATAGACGTTTCCAATAATGCTCTTATAATCAATCTTCCTTCTGCCAATGTACAAGTACCATAATTGATTGACGTGAAGGGCAACTGATTTCCACTTCTACTTTGTAGTGTATTTAGATTATGATACATGCCTTCAACTGCTTGATAAACTTCTTTGATAGTCATATCCATAGCATAATGATATGCTAATTTGTTCTCATCGATATTGGCTTCATTATCATCGAAAGCTAATTCACTTGGAATAGTATCTATATATTCATTAGAACTCAAACAACAATATTTCAAACCTTCTTTAAAATGTTTTGAAAAGCTTTTTCTCACATAAGGAATCATTGTCCAGTCTAAATGACTAGCTGAAACCCCACCAAACTGTTGTAATGATTGTAATTGAAATATTACAGCTATAAGTTGAAATGCTGTACTGACTGATTGAGCTGGTCTTACATCTGTCTGTCTTGTATTAAATCCTTCGGCAAGTAATTTGTCAAAAGGAATTGTTAAACAGTTATGATCTCCTACTGCATAATGAGATAAATCGTGTATATAAATTTCATTATTAAGATGATTTTTTTTAGCCATATCAGACATACAATATTCTAATGCATAACGTTTCATAATTAAATCTGAGGCCTCTCCTATTCTTCCTCCAAATGAATATTCATCTACGTTAGCATTTTGATTTTGCACTTTGTCAGCCGAAATTTTTTCTTTAACATCGTTCATAAGCTTCTTATATTCATCTCTTGCCATTGCTCTTTTATATCTGTATGTTATATATGCTTTTGCTACTGACTTGTCATAATCCATAAGTTCACGTTCCACAATATCTTGAATATCTTCTACCGTAATCGGATTACAGTAATTGGTAGTAATCGTTCTTATTACCTTCGCCCCTACTAATTCAGATACTCTTTTTGTATCGAATATATATACTTCTTGATACGCTTTACTAATGGCAGAAATAATTTTATCCTTATTAAATTCTACAATTTCTCCATTTCGTTTCACAACTTTAATCAATTTTATCATCTCCTCCCTTTATAAAACCCATTATAACAGCTCCAACTATCGCTCCTAAAATAAAACTAAGTATAAAATTCATAATTATACCTCTTTTCTTGTCTATTAAGTTAAATAATCTTTAAGCATTAAACCCCTTGCTTTAGTATAAAATTCTTTTGAGGTTTCAAATCCATAACTATTTCGATTTAACTCAGCACATGCTCTTAAAGTGGAACCGCTCCCACATACAGGATCAATAACGATATCTCCCTCGTCTGTAAATATTTCAATAAGCCTTTTCAATACACTTATAGGCTTTTGCGTCGGATGTATCTTAGGATATATTTTTGAATTATCTCTTTTCCAATTAAAATAATTGAATATCATATGCCCTTTACCATTTTCATCCTTATTGTTAAATTTCGGAAGTTTATCACGATAAAGAACTATTGCATATTCTGTCGCTCCTACAATTTTCATATTAGCTTTTAATACTTGTGCAGAATAATTTTTACAAAAGATTAAAGGATAACTATGTTTAAAGCTATGCTTTTTGCCATATTCAATAACCGTTGGTATTTGTTCAAAGGCACAAAATACAATCATTGCAGGAGCTTTTCCTTTTTCCTTCGGTTCTTTAATAAGTAATTTATTACAAAAATGAAAATACTCTGCAATGTTAAATTGACCATCACCATTAAAAAATTCTTTTGCAGCTTTTTTACTTTCGCCGTTTTTATTGTCACCTTTTATGTACCATTCTGGGTTTGAAGCATAGGCATTTACGCCTAAATTATACGGTATATCAGCAATAACTAATTGCGCCTTTTTGATATTATATCTTTTATAATTTTGAAAATTGTCATGGTATATTTCTGTTATCATCTATATTTTTTACCTTTCTATTAAAAATATTTCTTTCATTATTCAAAATCCAATCTGATTTTTAGTCCTAAGCGTTTAACTATATAAGCAATTTCCTCAACAGTAAAATTATAATGTCCACTTTCCCAATCAGAAATTGTATTTGCAGACACATTACATAATGCTGCAAATGCATCTTGAGTTAAAACTAAATTTTTTCTATATTTTATAATAAAATCTGAAATATAGACTTTTAGTTTGCTCGCAAGTAGGTCAGCTTCGCTTAATGATGGGAGCAAGTCAAATATTGATATCTTTTTTTTCTCATTTATTATTGAATCCATACCATCAAAATACATATCTATCATTCCTTTGTTTAAAATTTAATAGAATTAACAAAATTATCAATACATTTTTCTTCATACCCTACACTGAATTCATTTAACGCCTTTCATAAATCTTCTGCGTTGTCAAAATAATCAATAGATAAATCATAATCTCCACATTGTTCACAATACAATTCTTCTACGCTAAATTCTTCATCAGATGTGTAGCAACCTACGTTTAAATGGTCTTTATATATGTAGCATATTTAAAACTCTTTATTTTGAATAATTCCATTTTCCATACATACATCAATTATTTTCAGCATTGCATTAGCATAATTGCCTGTATGATTATCAATAACATAATCACATGATGCTTTAGCAAGATAAAATTCACCCGCATCATGTACGATACGTTCCAGGGTCTTTTCATTAGCTTCTTTAAAAGTATCAAACTCTTTAGTATATCTTTTATTTAACCTTTCATATCTATCTGACAAAGGGCAATCAATATACACAGATATAATCTTACGTTTTCCTTTATAATTACTCCATAACTTTTTAAGTCCAGTAAAATCAACTACGTACAAATCATATTCTTCATTATTAATTTGTTCCTGAGTTACACCATATTTAGCACCTGTAGTTTCTACACAAGCAACAAGGTCATTTTCTATAGACTTAAATTCTTCATAAGATATAAAGGTATGCCCCTTTTTATCATATTGATTTCTTGGTTTTCTTGTTGTATAAGACGGTATTTGTTTTAAGTTGTATTTCTGTTCAAGTTCCAAACAAATTGTTGATTTTCCTGAACCCGAACAACCTAAAATACAAATTAAAGGTTTATCACTCATTGTTTATTTCCTTTCTATATTTCTTCAAATCCAGCGTAAAATGCTCCCTGTAAATCTTCTATACATGAATATTCACCATAACTTCGTTTTCCATTACAGTCAATTAATCTACCATTTTTAACTACATAAGTTTCACCTTCTTGAAAATTATACTTATCTAATGGTAAAACTCATATACATTTCGATTTTGGAATTGTATGTATTTCATTCATTTACGATCCACTCCTGAAAGTCCTTACGGATTCTACTACTCAGATTTAATTCATAATAGCAAAGGTCAATTGGATTATCTAAATTTAGTGAAAAGATACCCATTAAAGAATTCGCCCTAATCAAATATCTCCCTGACTTCAAATCTAAATCCTTATATTTACTTGCTATAGTTACAAACCTTTGAACATCAATTATTTTTTCTAATTTAACTTTTACTGAATACATAATTAACCTTTCTTATATATGTAATTTAAATCTTTCTTCACAACGCTTTTTATACTCTATTCGTTTTAATCGGTCTGTTCTTTCTTGCTCCGTTTCTTGATGAGAACCTAAATATTTGCATTCTTTTTTGTAATTTAAACAATCTCTTTCTATCTCTTTTTTCATTAAGTATCCACGCCTACTCGACTTAGGATCTTTCATAACTTTTTATACCACACCTCTTTTCATAAATTCTTCTAAACATAATAAACACCTATATTTACAGTCTTCACACAATGTCAATTCAATTTCATATTCGCCACACACTTCACATTTATTAATTTCTGATATATCATCACTTTTACATCGAGGACACAAATATGATGATTCATAATAAGGTGAACCAAAGTGTTCGCCCATATTTTCTTTAGAGCATTTCATAACTTGATCATCGAAAATATAATTACAACTATTACAAATGTTCATTTAATATATAATCCATCCCCGTTTTAATACAGTATTGAACTTCTCGATGCTCATAAAGCGAATCCCGATACGGGATTGAACTATGAATATAGTATACACTATAATAAAAAACTTGTCAATACCTTTTATTAATTTTTATTTATTTTCTTTAACAAGTCTATAAGCCATGTTTTACGCCTAAAGTTTTCTTGTTTTTTTATTGCTTTATCGTAAGTATTAAAATCTCCTATTAAATAACACTTCTCTTTTGCTCTCGTAACACCAACATATAGTAAATTAGAATTAAGCATAAATGTATGTGCCTTAGGTGCAAAAACTATAATTGTTTTAGCTTGACCGCCCTGTGACTTATGTATAGATATAGAATAAGCCAACTTAATAGCATTCATTTTTTCTTTTGGGATAAAAATAATTGTATTACTAAAATCAACTACTATACCGTTATATAGGACATCAATTATTTTACCTATTTCACCGTTTGATATAAATGTTTTGTTTTCTTCATTGTAATTACCATTGTCATATATAATAGCTTTATAATCATTTGCACACTGAATAATGGGATCATTTAATCTATATTCTGTATCACCAAATTTTAAATATTTCTCTGTTTGAGGATTTATAGCTTTTTGAATTTCTTGATTCAAAATTTGTGTACCATAATTCCCTACATTCTGACTTGTTAAAATTAAAATATCTTCCATAGATATACCATTGTTAATTAATTTTCTATACATTTTCACAATATAATCAATAGCCTTTTCTTGAACTAAAGGAATAAAAATCATGCCTTTATCTTCACCAATTGCTTGTATGCTTTTATTCTTCTCATCAAAAGTTTCAATTTTTGTTCTAATGTCTGTAGCTACTGTACTTAATCCACCGATACCATATCTAAATACTTTTGTTAGATATACTGTTGGAACTTCTTGACTGTTTAATAAATCATGAAATACATTACCGCAGGCTACTGATGGTATCTGTGCATTATCACCTATTAATAATAATTTTGTTTTATTAAAATCTATTGCCTCTAATAAATGTTTAAACAAATTTACATCAACCATTGAACATTCATCAAGAATAATAATATCATAGGATAAATGATTATCGTTATTATATCCCCAGGTATTTGGTGGTTGAAAACATAGTCCTCTATGAATTGTACTTGCAGAATGTTTAGTATAGTTTTGTAAAACTTTAGCTGCACGACCAGTAGGAGCCAACAGTAAAGCAGATTTATTATTATCATTTAGAAGATTAATAAGGGCTAATATTGAACTCGATTTTCCGCTGCCGCCAAAACCTTGCAACAAAACAATATTATTTTCGCAAATATATTTCATAGTCTGCATTTGGTCATCTGTTAAAGAAAAGTCTGCGATATTCCTATACTTTTCAATATCAATTTTCCATTTAGTTGAAGTGTTTAAACCTTCTCTTATTTTTTCTGAAATATATAATTCATTTTCATAAGTTTTCTTTTTAGAAATTTTCAAATTATCTTTGTTGAAATATATTTCTTCACAACTATTAATTACTGCTCCCAATTGATTTTTAGCTTCTTCTGCATATGAAAAACACTCTTTCATAAAAGATTTTATATTCATATATGTGTTACCGTTGTTTTCATTTTCGTCCAGTACATATAAAGCACATGCTTTCATTCTTTGAAACGATGTTAAAAGATCAAAATTAAAAGTCAATATAGGCTTCTTACCTTTTTTCATATTCCTTTTTGAAATTATATCAATATGTAAAAGTAGGTCATCAGCAGTTTTAAAACCAACACCGCCTAATTTACATAAGCAACCATATGGATCAGCATGTAAACTTTCTCTAATCTTTTCAAGTGACGTGTATTCGTTATATAGTTTTTTTATAATTGAAATACTGAATACACCTGAGAATTCATCAACAAGTTCTGCTAATTTAAAATTTTCTATTACTTTTCTTTTAATAATATTAAACGTATATTCTTTGATACCTTTAATTTTATTTAGGTCAATATCATCAAGTCTGTTATTTATAATCTTATCAATAATATCTGGATAAACCGCTAACAGTGCTTCAGCTTGATTGTATGTAAGAATTTCACGAAGAAAATTTTTGCTTGATTCTATAGAATTAGGTTTAACTCCACGAATATTTAATACACTATAACTATAACCATACTTATCCTGTACTTCTTCAGCTTTTATGTTATACTCACAGCCAATGTTCAACTCTTGAAAATCACCTTTTACTGTACAAGTACCATACTTACTTATTTTCACGTCAGGATACTCAAAAGTATTAACAGAACAACCATAAATTTTATAGTTATCACCGTTAAATAAACATCGTTCAGGTATAGCTTTAAATTCAATAATTTTATCTGCCATCAATACACCTCCCATGAATATAAGACTTTTTCAAGTTCATCAGTTTTCTCCCATTTTCCATCCACCATTTTTACTTTATTTTTTTCTTTAAACCAACAATTAAGAACATTTCCCTGTTTAAAAGGATTCCCTGAAAACTCTTTTGCAGAAACAACTTTTGTTTTAATTGTTTCACCAGTTTTTAAATGATACAATTCAAGATATGGTTTACATTTATCTTTATATGTTTTAAAATCCGCTACATAATAAAGTCCTTCAGGTGCCTTGGGGTTTATATATGATATATAGCCTAAATACTCTTTTTCAACTTCTATTTGTTTTTTTATTGATAATGATTTATTAGATATTTTTTTAACAATTTCATTTATATATCCTTGTATATCAATATTTTTATAAAGTTTTTCGGTTTCATTACTAACATATTTTCTAAATATATTTTCATTTATATTTAGTTTAATAACATCTGCTTTTTTTATTTGTTTTCTATCATTTAACGTATTAAATATATTTATTATATCAAGTAATTTTTTATTTTCTCCAAAATCAGAAAAGAAATTTAGGGATGTAAGAATTTCAAGTTGTCTCGAATCAACTGATGTTTTAGAATTAATATCTTGCAACAAATCAATAAAATTATCATACTTATTTTTTGATAACTCATATAATTCATTCGCTATTTGAGCATTACAATATTTAATAGATGATATTGATTTATAAATAGAATTAGTTTCTTTATCACACAAATATGTATCACTTGATTTACCAAACTTAATATTTTTCAGTTTAATATTAAAATAATTCAATTCATTAATTAATTTTGATGTTCTATCAATATCACCTTCATATAAGGTTAAAACTATCTCAAAATATTCTAATGGATAATGTGATTTTAGATATGCTCCATAAATGCTATCAATGGCAACACTTAAAGAATGTGACGCATTAAATGAATAAGCTGAAGCATCTTCTACTACCTGCCAAGTTTCTTCAAATCCCTGTTCAGTGCCTACTCTATTAATCCAACCTTTTAATAGCAGTTTTTTTAATTCAACAAGTTCTTCTGGTTTAAACTTTTTCTTAGATATTTTTTTTATAATATCATAAGTATTTTTTTCTTCCAAACCCAACCACACCAAATAAGACATAATTGATTCCTGATACATAAGATAGTGATAAGAATCAGTTAGAATATAATCCAATTCTTTAACCTTGGTACTATATGGCTTACGACTTATAAAATTATTAAGCAACGATGCAAACCCTGGGCGGATAGCTGCTACATAAGCAGACATTTCAGAAAGGTTAGTAGGTTTATATTTTTTTAATATTTGTTTATCATAATCACTATCGGCTTGATTTATAGTTGTACTCAATCCTTTTGAGTATATCTCCCATACCTTTTCATCACAATTATTAATAAGAGTAGAAATACTATCAATAGGCTTACCAATTCTTTTATAGACCATGTCAATGATCTTATATACTAAAACCGTCAAATAATCATTTTTAAGATATTTATATATATCACAATTATATCCATCTAAAACACAACAAATCTCGTTTCCCACACGAATTAATCCGATTTCTTCTGAAATTGCCTTGTTTGACAAAAGAAAAGAACATGGTGACGGTGCTGTACTTTCAATAACACCTTTAAATACTTTGCTTTGTTCAATAATCGGCTGCCAAAACTTATCATTCGCATATTTACCTGTATATTTCTTTTTATATTGTGGCAATCCTATATCTTTTGCAATTTCATCATAATCATTAATATCCATACCTTGTGATTTGCACCAAAGTCTAAAAGCACTTGAATTTTGCAAGGGTTTATATACCAACATATAGTAAATATTATCCTCACCTAAAATATCTTTACTTGCTTTAATTACAGGTTCGACATCAGCAAAATTCAGATCAATATCTGGAAGTGACCTGGCAGATAAGATTCTTTCAGCCGACATAAAACGTGTTGGATATAGTTTAATTGGTGCTTTAATTCTATCTACTTCAGTTAATCCTAATAATTTATTGATATAAAAAGATACGGCAGATCCTCTACCCGATCTTGTTAAAACCGCATTATAATCTTTCACAGCTTTATTAACAATGATATGGTTAAGAATAAAATAATCAGCCATACCACATTTTTTTACAATGTTATATTCATAATTAATTGCTTCTTTATATTTAGGTATTAATTCAGGTTTAACTTTTTTTCTTTCTTCATTCCAAGCTTCAATTAATATTTTTTTTAAGTATTCATCACTATTTCCTTTAATAATTTTAGGAATTTTAAATTCTTTATCTGTATATATTGGTTCTGCATTATCAAAAATTAAAGTATTATTTAAAGCTTGATATATCTCTTCGTCATTTAAGATACCTTGTTTGTGATACCTGTCTACAATAGTTTGATAATCGGGATAATCAAGAATAAAATTACTTTCATTTTCATAAAAAATACCCTTTGCATTTAAAAAATAATCTCTGTATTTAGAATCTTCAGGATAAATATAGTGACTATCATTAGCATGAATTATTTTTATACCATATTCTTTTGAAACTTCAAGGATTTTCGAATTATAATCAGCTTGAAATTTATCTGTATGTGATTGAACTTCAAGATAAAAATTACTTTTAAAATGATTTAAAACAGGAAATAAAAATTTTTCTTTCCAATAAGATTTGAACAATCTGCCTGCAACACAAGCTGTTGTTATAATTGTATCTGTAGGAGTCAATGATAAAAGACTCTTTAAATCAATTCTTGGTTTATAATAAAATCCCTTTGTATTTGCAGTAGATAATATTTTATTAATTTCATATCTCGCCTTTTTTGTCATTGCAATTAACATAATATGATAGTTACTTCTATCCGTTTTATCACTCATGTCATCTACATAATAAGCTTCCACTGCATAAATAGGCTTTAAATTATATTTTTCACATAATGTTTGTGCTTCAAATATATTACCTTGAAAACCATGTTCAGTTGTAAAATATGTACTATGTCCTAATTCAACTGCTCTTTTCATATAATCTTCTGGTTTAGCTATACAGTCTAATGTTCTTATATTGGAATAATGAGTATGTTTATGATAATTATTATACCTTTTTTGCATTTATACTCCTTTTACAACCCTGCCAAAAAATCCATTAATTCCTTATCTGCTTCATTTTCATCTTCTTGAGTTTGGAACATTTCTTTTTCTATTAAGTATGCATCATATGGTTTATGCAATTTTCTAGAATACCCGCTTAAGCAACTCAAAAAATACTCGTCTTTAGCAGTTACTTCCCTCCAAAAGACTTTTTCGTTTTTTGTTTTACTGTATTCATTACTCTTTTGATTAACTTCGTTTACAGTTTTAATAATATCAGATTTAAGATTTTCAATTATATTTTCCGTTAGAGGTAATTCAACATAACAGTCTTGAATAACAAATTTTTCTTTTATATCAGTTGGCAAGTTATCAAGTGAATTATATAGGATAACATCATCAATATAATTATCAGGATTATATCCATATTTTTTGAGCCACATCTTTATACTTGCAATTAATTTATTGCCAATCTGATTCCTTTCAATTTGTCTTTCTTTCCACTTGCCATTAGCCTGAAGGATATTTACAATTACATATTTCATAAACAAATATCTGATTGAAATATGATCTAAGGGCAAGCCTGTTTTTTGCCTTACTCCTTCTGCATACAAATACAATTGTCCGCTTTCCTTTTCAAGTTTTTCACCTTTATAAATAGTAGAAGTTTTGTAATCTGTTATAACAATATGCTTCTCGCCATTATCATCTACATATACACCACAGTTATCAATATATCCATTGAAATAAATCTTGTCAGTAATTTTAATAAGACAGAACATTTCAAGAATCATATTCATATTAGGTTTTTGATGATTTCTAAAAAAGTGCTTAATACAGTTTTCATATTTATCTGCTATTGCCTTATTTTTGTCCTCATCATTACGGTCATATTTGTATTCTGCTAAATTCATTGTCATTAGACTATCTTCATACTCATTGATCATATCAGATTGTTTAATAGATCCATCATAATATTTTTCAAGGATATCATGACAACATGAACCTGAATAAACGTAAATGCTATCACGCCTATCTTCTTTGATATGTTGAATATATTTCAAAAAATAAATATAACTATCAGTCTTATATGTATTATATCTAGACCAAGACCATAGAAAAGGAATATTATATTTTTTACAAATTGCATTTAACTCTTCTTTTGTTTTCCTTTCAGATATAAAAATCACTTCCTATCTTTAAAAACTGATTGTGTTCCTTTACATCATATTTAACTTTATACTTTAATAAAAATTCAAATTCCTTATTAGGTCTATCTGCTGGACTTTCTGTAGATTTTAAAATGTACCACTTGTCAAATATATAATAAACATTACGTATCTGTCTCTTATCCACAACTGACGCTGCCGACGACTAGTCGAGTGT
>CAMWVM010000026.1 GCA_947177715.1 uncultured Ruminococcus sp. | reverse complement strand
ATGGGGTATGACAGGATTATGGCTGGTGTTTCCAGCCACTGAGCTTATTGTTTGCGTTGCGGGAGTCATGATGAAAATGCTATATAAAAGCAAGAAATAAAGAGTTTTTCTTAGAATTATCTGTTGAAAATTTTTTTGAAAGGTGTTATAATAGCATTAAAATAGTACAAAATTATAGAAAGGAAGAGCTATGAAACAACTAAAGCATTTAGCAAGGATCATCTTTTCACAAAAAGCAACAATCATACTTTTGTTGTTTGCTCAGATACTTTTTATTGCATTTACTTTTTTGCGTCTGAGCACACATTATACATATATTAATATTATATTCACTGTAATTGCACTTGCTTTAACAATTTATATATTAAACAAGCCGGAAAATCCTGCGTATAAATTAGTTTGGATCGTTCCGCTTCTTGCAATGCCGCTGTTTGCGACGATTGCATATTTTATTCTTGTAAATCAATACGGAACCAAAAAGCTTAGAAAAGAACATTATAAAAAACGTATTGCCACAAAGCCGTTTCTCAAACAAAACGAAAGCGTGCTTAATAATCTTAACATACAAAACAAAAATATTTATCGTCTTGCGAGCTATGTGGACAAATTCGGTGGTTTTCCTGTTTATCAAAACACCACAGTAGAATACTTTAAAATCGGTGAAGAAAAATTTGAAGCAATGAAAAGAGAAATGAAAAAGGCAAAGCATTTCATTTTTCTTGAATATTTTATTATTGCCAATGGGGAAATGTGGTCTGAGGTTGAAGAAATTCTTGTTGAAAAGGTAAAAGAGGGGGTTGACGTCAGACTTTTATATGACGGAATGGTTTCACGTTTGCCTTATCGTTATGACAGAAAGCTAAGAAAAAAGGGAATTAAATGTCATGTGTATAACCCTTTTCGTCCTATGATATCAACTATTCAGAACAATCGTGACCATAGAAAAATTCTTGTTATTGACGGTCACACTGCATTCAACGGCGGTATAAATATTGGCGACGAATACATAAACAGAATTGTAAGATTCGGACATTGGAAAGATACTGCGGTTATGATAAAGGGTGAAGCAGTATGGAATTTCACAATGATGTTTTTACAGATGTGGGAGATTGTCAGCGGTGATGGTATGGCAACAGATTATGATCAATACAGACCTGAAAAACACAGTTCCGTTCAAATTGAAAGCGATGGCTTTGTAATGCCATATGGCGATTCTCCCCTTGATAATGAAAATGTGGGAGAGATGGTTTATCTTAATATAATTAATTCGGCGAAAGATTATGTTTATATAACCACACCTTATCTTATAATTGATAACGAACTTGTAACAGCTTTAGGTTATGCTGCAAAAAGCGGAGTAGACGTGAGGATAATTGTTCCTGCGATTCCGGATAAGTGGTATGTAAAGTCGATTGGGTGGTCTTATTACCGTGAGCTTATTAATCTTGGTGTGAAAATTTACGAGTACAACGGATTTATTCATGCTAAGAATTTTGTTTCAGACGATATTATGGCAGTTGTCGGCACTATAAATCTTGATTACCGCAGCTTGTACATGCATTTTGAATGTGCTACATACATGTATCAAATGCCTTGTGTTGCTGATGTAAAGGCTGATTTCCTTGATATACTTCATCACAACTGCAAAGAAATCACCATTGGGGATTGTTTAAACAGACCGCTTATCAGCAGAATGACATCGGCGATTCTTCGTACTTTTGCTCCGTTATTATAACTTAGGCAAGCCCTTATTTGAAAAAACAAATCCGTTCTTTGGGGTGCTGCAATATAGAAGTTTTATAAAGACACTTTAAAGGTAATATGTGATAATTACCAGCAAACCGATAAATTTGAATTTGGGAGTGTGAAATAAAATGTTCAATTTAAAGAAAGAAACAATAAAAAAGAATATATTTTTAACATTATCAATTATATCAGCATTTATATTTATCGCAGGATTAATATGTACTATAATGGAAGATTCAAGCCCAGTTAAATTTATCATAAATGAAAGTCCAGTAAAATTAGTAGTACCACCTGCATTAGTATTCTTTATTACTTTTAATTTATATCGTAATAGCAAAAGTGCGATAAAAGGAAATACAAAGTAATTGCTAAATTACAAGTTGTGAGAATGAACTTATGACAAGAAATGAAATAGTTACATTTACAAATATGTGCATGATATATGATGGAGATAAAGTTTTAGTGCAAGAAAAAGTAGATGACGATTATAATGGAATAACTTTTCCAGGGGGTCATGTAGAGAATAGGGAATCATTCACTGATGCTGTTATTCGTGAAGTGTTAGAAGAAACTGGTTTGATTATTTCGGAACCGAAGTTATGTGGTATCAAAGATTGGACGTGCGATGATGGAACAAGATATGTGGTGCTGCTTTATAAAACCAACAAATTTTCTGGTAATCTAAAATCGTCTGAAGAAGGAGAGGTATATTGGGTTAATACCAATTAACATAACAAAAAGCTCCTGCGGAGAAAAACACATTTTCTCTGCGGGAGTTATTTTTTGTGACAATTGCTATTTGAGACGGCTTATTTTTATTTTTTTCAGAGCACAAAAAAACAGCACCGAAAATCGGTGCTGTCAGATGTAATTTTAAATTACTTAAGTTCAACAGTTGCGCCAGCAGCTTCAAGCTTAGTCTTGATTTCTTCAGCTTCAGCCTTAGCAACGCCTTCCTTGATAGCCTTAGGAGCGCCTTCAACGATTTCCTTAGCTTCCTTAAGTCCAAGACCTGTGATTTCCTTAACAGCCTTGATAACGCCCATTTTAGCGTCGCCGAATGAAGCAAGAACTACGTCGAATTCTGTCTTTTCTTCAGCAGCACCAGCAGCAGCACCAGCAGCAGGACCTGCAGCGATAGCAGCTGTTACACCGAATTCTTCCTGAATTGCGTCTACGAGCTCAGCAAGCTCAAGAACTGAAAGTGTCTTAATATCTTCTACAAATTTCAAAATTTTCTCTGAAGCCATGATTAAAATCTCCTTTATAATTTAATTTAAAAGTATTTGCGGATCAGTCCGCAGAAGTTATGCTGCAAAGATTATGCAGCGTCGTTGTTTTTGTCCACAACAGCCTGAAGTGTTGCAGCAAGCTTTTGGATAGGTCCCTGGAGAGAACCAACCAACTGAGCCAAAAGAACATCCTTTGAAGGAATCTTTGAAAGTGCCTTAACGCCAGCTTCGTCATAAACATCTTCTCCGATAAATCCGGCTTTAAGATGGAACTTTTCGTCCTTGCAGTCCTCAGCAAACTTTCCGAGAATTCTTGCAGGAGCAGTCTGGTCGTCGTCAGAAACAGCAATAGCTGTTGTTCCTTCAAGAACGTTTGTAATGCTTTCAAGACCTGCATTGTTCATTGCGAAACGAAGCATTGTATTCTTCTCAACGAAGTATTTAACTCCAGCCTCACGCAATTCCTTACGAAGCTTTGTATCCTCTTCAACTGTAATACCCTTATAGTCAACGAGAACACCGGCAGCAGAATTCTTGAGCATTTCTGTAAGCTCTTCAACTCTTTCCTTTTTAGCGAGCAAAACCTTTTCGCTTGGCATAATAATTTCACCTCTTTGAAAAATTACTACCCGTATCGGTTTGCAGTAATATCTGCAAAAAGAAAATCTCTTTTTATCATAAAGACAAAAAGAGATTACAAAGCATTATTAAACTTTGCTATTCTTTTCCTCGGCCGGACTTCTGCATTCATCTTTGGGCATTTGAAGAACTAAAGCAAAACAGAATACATTATATATTCTGACGCTCATTAATCAAACTGCCACAGATTCGCTGCCGGCTGTCTTTAGATACGAATGCAACAATAATTATAACAGTATTTTTTCTTTTTGTCAAGGCTTTTGACATAATTTATATTAATTTTTTGTAAACAACGCAAAACCGCCGTTTATTAAAACGACGGTTTTGTTTTTATGCAGAAATAGTAGTTTTGTATTTAAGACAAATCTTATCGGTTATAAGTGCGATAAACTCGCTGTTTGTCGGTTTGCCTTTGCCAGTGTTAACAGTATATCCGAAAAAGCTGTTAAGCGTATCCAGATCTCCTCTGTCCCAAGCAATTTCGATGGCGTGTCTTATTGCTCTTTCAACTCGTGACGGTGTGGTGCTGAATTTTTTGGCTACAGCGGGATATAATAACTTTGTAACGCTTTCCAGCATCTCTTTGTCGTTTACCGACTGAATAATGGCTTCACGAAGATAGTGATAACCTTTAATATGGGCAGGTACGCCGATCTGATGAATAATATCTGTTACTATAATTTCAAGATTAGGATTTCCTTTTGTTTTTGAATAAGTCAGATCGGAAGTAATGTCTGAATCTATATCAAGCATAGCTTTTATACGCTCGCCGAGCACCTTTACATCAAAGGGTTTCAGCATGAAATAGGATGCTCCTGCCATCATAACCTGCTGTTCAATAAAAGAATTTTCATAAGAGCTTGTAACAATGAAAAGTGGTTTTTTATATGAAGAAGCCTGAAGCTTTTTAATAAGTTCAATGGCGTCTAAGTTGGGCATTACTGCTTCAATTATTACTACGTCGGGAGCTTCGTTTTTGACAGCTTCAAATATTGTCAAGCCGTCCTTTGGTCTTGTTATAACAAAGAAGCCCATGGATCTTAATGATGATGCGCAGGAAACGCCGTATTGTGCAGAATCGTCGCCTATGAGAATTTTGATTTTATTTGTCATGTCAATTTACCTCCGTTGTTTAATTATGTCTTTATTAATTGCTTGCCGTCTGTTTTGATTGTTAATAAGAATTTTTCAGCTGATTTCAATTCTTCATTGATTTCAGTTTAACACATCTAAACATAAAAATCAATAAGTTTTTAGAAAAAACGTCAATTTTTTATCGACTAAATTGTATATAATGCACAAGTGTTTACCCTTATACATAACAAAATGTTATTAAGTGATTTATAGTTTCTGTAATCGCCTTTTTATGACATACACTTTTCCTCAGCGTTCGGCAAGAATCTTTGTTTAACATGTTTTCTTATGGAAAAGCGTTATAAAATGGCGAATAAGACGAATTATTCGGGGGTTTAAGCGAAAAATATGATTAACTTGCCAAATCTGTAACATTAATTTCAGCACACTGGCAGGACTGTTCATACATTGCGTCGGCAAAAATCGCATATCCTTGCTGAGGAGAGTCTATAAAAACGTGGGTGACAGCTCCCACAAGCTTTCCGTCCTGAATTATAGGACTTCCGCTCATCCCCTGTACAATTCCTCCAGTTTTTTCAAGAAGCTCTTCATCGGTAATTCGAATTATCATATCATGCTCAGCGTCTTCATGGAGGTCAATTTTTTCTATTTCAATGGAATATTCCTTTGGATCACAGCCGTTGATTGTGGAATAAATTTTCGCTTCGCCCGTATGAATCTCCTGTCTGAAGCCGAGTGGAATTGCCTTTTCCTTTGCAGGACAGCTAAAGAGTGTGCCGAATATCCCACAGTTGCTGTTTGCGGATATTAGCCCTGTTTTTGATGAAGATGTGAACTCTCCCAAAAGCTGACCTGGATTACCTTTTTCACTTTTATCAAAGCCTGTAATATCCACCTCTCCTACAGAGCCTTCTGAAAGGGGCAGAGCAACCTTTGTGTCGGAATCGCAGATCGGATGACCCAGTCCGCCAAAGGCTGAGGTTTCAGGGTTGTAAAATGTTAGAGTACCGATACCTGCTGAGGAATCTCTTACCCACATTCCACCCTTATATGAACCGTCGCATAGACATGGCGTTAAAGTTGCAGTCATTTCTTCGTCTTCACGTTTATATTCAATAAGGCAAGGTTGACCTTGTGACGCTGAAATCACTTCTCCGATTTTTTTATTTGAATCTACTGGCTCTCCGTTTACTGAGGTAATAATATCGCCCACTTTTAGTCCGCAGTTTGAAGCTGGGCATTCTCCGTCAATTTTTTCAAGCTTTACGATCATTACTCCATCCGTCATAAGCTTTATGCCGAAGGGTTGTCCGCAGGGTACAAGTAAAGGACGTGATACAGTTTTTTCTTTTACATTTTTAATAGGTATAGAGTCAAAAAGCATAAGAGTTGTATCAGATACTTTTGTTATCTGAGAAAGATTGTCTGAATAACGAGATGAGGATAAATTGGATTGAGAGGACGCAGCATAGTATGTTTCGTTTTTGCATGGCTTTGATGAGATAGAAAACAAAGATGAAACATTAAGCGGTTCGCCGCCTGAAACGTAAAAGGAATCGGGAAGAGCTGTAGAATAAAAGCCCACAAGTCCCATAATTCCCATGAGTATTATGCCTGTTGCCGCAGCGGCACGGCGAATTATTTTTCCCATTTTTAATCATTCCCTTCTTTTTAAATCGGCGTAAATTTTTACTTTCTTTTTGTTTGCAAATTTATTGTTGACGGTGGACAAAAATAAATTCAACATGATACATAAGTATATTTTTCATTGGTATTTCAAGAAATTTAGCTTAAAAAGCCTTTCCGAAAAATTTCAATGGGTTTTGTTGATATTGCAGGTCAAATGTGTTATAATAATTTTACAGTAATGATTGATAAGTTAATCTGTGTATAGTTTTTGTATATACTATTTTAATTTTAATACATATGAGAGGTTTTTTATGTCAAAAAAAGAAAAGCTAAGAGTGCAAAAAGAAAAACAGGACAAATTGATGCAGGAAATGGAGCTTCAGGAACAGCGTGAAATTGAAGCGGCAAGATCAGGCATGAGTAAATCTGCGGAAAGATTTATTAAGAAAGCTAAAAAGGAAAGAAAAAACGGATATGAAGGAAAAGTTTTAATGCTTTTAAAGCTTTTAATGCTGATTCCATTGGCATATTCGGGAATATTTTATTGCGCAGTTACTGTTGCAGGAATAGCTACCGGATATATGAGTGAAATGCCTAAATGGGTTGGAGCAGTTATGGGCATAGGAAGCCTTATTATTATTGCGGGAGTGCTGTTTGCATTTTTTAAAAAATACATAATTTCCTTTATTGCCGTTCTTGCTGGTACAGTTTTTTATATGAGAGGAGCCATGTACATAATAGACAATATTTCAGATAAGCTTAAAAATTACAGCGGAGCAAATCCAGATTTAATGGATATGGATAAAGATTATATGCTTTATTATTATCCAATCATGATTGTAACCCTGTTTTCATTTATAATGGCGATAATTTCGATTGTGAAGAAAATCAAAAAGAAAAAGCGTTTACAGAGCGAGCGTGATAATGCGCCGGTAAAAAGTATTATTGAAGAATAGAAAAAGACCGTTTCAAACTAATGAAACGGTCTTTTTTATAACAACGACTTATGTTCCCCCGCCTCTAAGACGGCGGGAGCCATTATGTTTTTAGTAGGAGTAGAATCTCCCACTAAAAACGTCAGCTGAGGCTGACCTTGCCACGTTTAAAACGGGCAAGCCCTTATTTGAATCTTAATATCCATTTAAGTTATTTTCCCTCATAATTTCGGGATAATTTTTGACAGCATAATCTAAATCGACGTCGCCTCTTATTCCGTCAACTTCGCCTTTGAAAGAGTATTGGTGTATACCAAAGTCAATATCAGGATTTCCGCCGATATCGGCAACCCAAATATCATATTTATTTCTTATTTCTTCTGTTAGAAGTGTTGTAAGAAAATCTTCATATGAGTATACCATCACATAGTATTTTGCTTGTTCCATTCGACTGCAAAATGCTTCAATTATTGCTGATACACGTTCTCTGCCAAGCTCTGCTTGTGCACGCTCTTCAATATCCAATGCTATCGGATAAGAAAGCCGCTTGCCACGTAGTATTTCAATAAGCCTGTCAGCTTCTTCTATTGCTGTTTCTTCGTCTAATGCAAGGGTGTAAAGATATGCTCCAACAGGCACATCTGCTCTTGTTGCTTCTTCATAATTATCCTCGAAGCGTGAGTCAAGCTCTGTGCCGTATGCTGCTCTCAGCATAGCAAATCCACCATGTGAAGACTGCTTTACACGGTTCCACTCTATTACTCCCTGCCATGATGAAACGTCTATGCCATAGGTTCTGTTATCTTCTCTGTCTTGGCGGAAATCTTCTTTGATTCGTCTGCGTTCTTCGCAGATTTCATCTGCGTATTCTTTTGCGAAATTTTCTATAAATTCACGAGTATACCCCTCGGCGGCAATTATATTATCTGTTCTTGTATCTCTTGCAAGTGCGTGAATAAGTTCACGAATTTTTGTATCTGAAAGCTCCATAGATTTTTTCACCTCCAAATTAATATATGCAAATTTATTTATAATGGTTACTCGTGTTTATTTTTCTATGATGAGGGTATATTATTTTTATCTTTATTTGACAAAACATTTATGGTCTGATATAATATATATTATTAGCATATGCTAACTCAAGGGAATTGGCGTGATTATGAGATTAAATGCTGATAAATCTATTCATAATAAGGATAATAAACGCTTAATTATTATAACATATAGTTAGCTATAACTAACTTAAGGAGGGACAAAATGTTAGAAAAACATCTAATAATATATTGTTCTCCCACTCTTGCGGGACTTAAATCTGCCAGCCTTTTCAGCATGATTTTTCATGATGATTCTCAGAAGAAACAGGCGGAGGAAGAGTTTAAACGCAAGTTTTCAAGAAAAGGCTTGTCACTTAAATGGTTGGGTGTGAAAAACGGAAGAACTTTGGTATATGTCTATCGGAAAAGAAAGCTTTATGCTGAGCTTAAGGCTAAAGCGGCAGAATCTTTTTTGTTGCAGTACGGTTACGATACATTAAATTTTGAAGCATGTCTTGAAAGACTAAAAGAACGTATTGCTCAGTGCGATGAATTTCCTCATGAAATAGGAATGTTCCTTGGATATCCATTGGAAGATGTGAGAGGGTTTATTGAAAACAAGGGGAAAAATTATTGTTTTTCGGGGCATTGGAAAATATATGCCAATGAAAAGGATACCTTGAGGCTTTTTGATAAATATACTCATTGCACTAATGTTTATACAAGGCTTTATGAGAATGGACATTCTATTGAAAAACTTGCAGTGAGGAGTTAATCTGATAGTTTCGGCATAAGCCGTTACATAAAATATAAATATGAAAGGATGATTTTTATGAGTAAGATTGCAGTAGTTTACTGGAGCGGAACTGGTAATACAGAGGCAATGGCCAATGCTGTTGCTGAAGGATCAAAGACTACAGGAGCGGAGGTTTCAGTTTTTACAGCCGGTGAGTTTTCGGCAGATATGGCAGACGACTTTACAGCAATAGCATTCGGATGTCCGTCAATGGGCTCAGAACAGCTTGAGGATAGTGAATTTGAGCCTTTGTTTGACGCTGTTTCACCAAAGTTAAAAGGCAAAACGATTGGTCTTTTCGGTTCATACGGTTGGGGTGACGGCGAATGGATGAGAAACTGGGCAGAGCAATGCTCAGGACTTGGTTGTGTAATGCCAACCGATTTTGTTATTTGCAATGATGCTCCGGATGACAAGGCAATAAATGCCTGCAAGGCGTTGGGCGAAGCGTTAAGCAAGTAGCAAACGCACAAGTTAATATACATAAAACCGACATAAATCATGAAAATGGTTTATGTCGGTTTTTATTGTTGGTAAGATAGAGAAAATTTATATTGTAAAGAAAGTTGAATATCTATTTGATCAAAAATTTATTCGTTTCATTTTTCCGTTAATGTATATTTGGCGATTAAGAATTTTTTCCGGATCATTTTTATAATATTTCTCAATATAATACTGTTCTCTTTTAGAAAGATCAACTGATTTTGGAACGACCTCAAGAGTTTCAAATTTATAATCTGTAATGTTTTCTATAGGAAAAATTTTTCTTAGGTGTTCATTCCATCTTCTTGTTGGTATACTCTCAGATTTACCAATATAATATGTGCCCGTTGATTTATTTGTAATTATATATATGAAACCAGAAATTTTATTCAAAAAAGGTTTAAGTTTTTTTGTTAAGGCTTTATTATCTGTTGGCTTTTCAAATTCGTTTATTATATTAGTTACTTGCCGTCCGCTTATACCAAGAAAATCACCAACATAATCTCTTTTATTAGTTTTAGGTCTTTCACCAATAGATACAAGATATTGATATTCATTTTTTAATAATTTGATTTGCTCATAAAATTCTTGATGATTAGGTCTACGTTTATAATTTTCTTTTTCCATATGTATTTAAGATCCTTTCTTGTTTTGTTACTATAACAGTAACTACTTTCGGTTATTTTAAAATATACTGTTATATAATATATAATATTGAAATTAACGATTTTGTGCAGCGTCTTTTCATTTTAGATTATTTTAATAAATTTTCACATGGTTTTATAGGTGCTTATGTTAATTTTATCTATTGAAAATATTCTTTGGTAATGTTATAATTAAAGTGTCGTTTTGTACGTGGATTGAAATGGTTATTTTAATATATATCCAATAAAAAAGCTCTCGGCTATGCCGAGAGCTTTTTATTCTTGTTATTTGCTCTAAAAAATAAGTTTATCTTTTATGGAAAAATTATAGTGCCTATATTGTCCAATACATCTTGAACAAGTTCTTTACTTCGACAACTTTAATAGTTCCTTTTGGTCTATCTTGTCTGGTTTATGGTTTCTCCATAATACCCCAGTTTTAATATGAGTACTATACATCGGGACAAAACTTTGATTTTACTCAAACCAATATCGTGATTTGCGTCCAGTGCGCTAATTCTCCTCCGGCAACTCCCAGTCGTATAATTGGTACAATTTTCGCGAGAACAATGCTTTTAAAATCTCACAAGTTTTCCCATATTCGCCCGTGCGGCGTTAGCACTCCCAGTTATGATATACGTTCTGTACATCATCATTGTCCTCAAGAGTGTCAAGAAGTAAATTCATTTTCTTGATAGCCTCTTCGTCCTCAAGCTTGGTGTAGTTTGAAGGTATCTTTTCAGCCTCAGCTGAAATTACCTTGTAACCTAAACCTGTCAAAGCTTCTGATACTGCTGAAACATTGTTAGGACCGCATGTAATCTCAATAACTTCGTCTTCAATGCTAAAATCATCAGCACCTGCTTCAAAGCAGTCTTCCATGATCTTGTCTTCGTCAGCTCCGTTATTTTCAATTACAACAGTGCCCTGATCTGAGAACATAAAAGATACACAGCCTGATGTGCCAAGATTTCCGCCGAATTTGTCAAAGTAGTGGCGAACATCACCAGCAGTTCTGTTCTTGTTGTCTGTAAGACATTCAACAATAACAGCAACGCCGCAAGGGCCGTATCCCTCATAAATCATTGTTTCATAGTTGTTTTTGTCACCGTCGCCGGCAGCCTTCTTGATAATTCTTTCAATGTTGTCGTTAGGCACATTGTTTGCCTTAGCCTTAGCAATCAGATCTCTAAGCTTTGCATTGTTATTAGGATCAGGGCCGCCCTCTTTAACTACAACTGACATCTCTCTGCCGATTTTGGTAAAAATCTTTGCTCTCGCACTGTCTGTTGCTTCCTTTTTTCTTTTTATATTTGCCCATTTTGAATGTCCTGACATATCTGTTCAACTCCTCATAAAAATTTATATGCCTAAATTATTTTATTGTATTATATCAGTATTAAATCTGATGATTATAACTCAGGCAAGATGTCCCTCGCCTCCAACCTATCCTTTCGGATAGCTGTGGCGGCGGGAGCCATTATGTTTTTA
>CAMWVM010000025.1 GCA_947177715.1 uncultured Ruminococcus sp. | reverse complement strand
GCGTACTATCACGGGTGTACAGGAGATTCCTCACGGCGATGATGTGAAAAGGGTATGCGCTCAGGCGTTGAATGAAATATCAGATTATGAGAATACTGAAATTGCTTTTTTTGGAGGCAGTTTTACTGCAGTACCAAGAGAATATATGCTTGAACTGCTTAAGTCGGCATATGAGTTTACAGGTGAGGGCAAATTCAAGGGTATAAGAATTTCTACCCGTCCTGACTGCATTGATGAAGAGATTCTTGATATTTTAAAACGATATGGAGTAACTGCCATAGAATTGGGTGCTCAATCCATGTGCAATCATGTTCTTGATGCAAACGAGCGAGGACATAATGTTGAAGATGTATATAATGCATCGAGGCTTATAAAGTCCTATGGATTTGAATTGGGACTGCAGATGATGACTGGGTTGTTTCGAAGCACTTATAAAGATGAGCTAAGAACTATGCACAGGGTTATAAAGATTGCTCCTGACACGGTGAGAATTTATCCGACTGTTATTATAAAGGGAACGAAATTGGCAGAGTTATATGATGAGGGGACATATAAACCAATTTCCTTTGAGAGAATGGTTGAGCTTTGTGGGAGAATGCTTGAGGAGTTTAAAGAAAACGACATAGAGGTAATTCGCTGCGGTCTTCATTCATCGGAGAATGTTGAAGGGGAAATGGTGGGAGGATTTTATCATCCTGCTTTTAAAGAATTGTGTGAAAGCGAGATTTTCCGCAGAAAAATAGAAATAGAAATTATGACGAAAAATCAAGACAATAGCTTGTTGGATTGTATAAGAGAAAAGTTTAAGCCTTATGTGATAGCAGTAAATCCGTCAAGTATAAGTAAAGCAGTAGGACATAAAAGGTGCAACACTGAATATTTTAAAAATCACGGATACTCAGTAAAATTTGTGACAGATAACAGCATGTCAAAGTATGAATGTGAACTTAGGGGATAATTATGTATTTGAAATCACTTGAATTGCAGGGATTTAAGTCTTTCCCGGATAAGATAAAGCTTGATTTTAATAAGGGCATATCTGCGGTAGTAGGACCAAACGGTTCGGGAAAGTCCAACATCGGCGACGCTATGCGTTGGGTTATGGGAGAACAATCTTCAAAGACTCTTCGTGGCGGAAAGATGGAGGATGTTATTTTCCTTGGCACAAAAACTCGTCCCAAAGCAGGTTTCGCACACGTTACACTGACTATTGACAACGAAGACAGGTCATTGAACTTTGACTCTGATTTGGTTTCGGTATCCAGAAAATTGTACAGAAATGGCGACAGCGAATATATGATAAACGGTGCAAATGTACGTTTAAAGGACGTTGTTGAACTATTTATGGACACAGGATTGGGACGTGACGGATATTCTATTATCGGTCAGGGCAGAATTGCCGACATTGTAAGCAGCAAGTCAACTGAGCGGCGTGAGATTTTTGAGGAAGCGGCAGGTATCTCAAAATTCAGGTACAAAAAAGCTGAGGCGGAAAGAAAACTGGCTGCTGCGGAAGATAATATTTCAAGGCTCAACGATATTTTAGGTGAACTTGAAGGACGAATCGGTCCGCTAAAAAAGCAGTCTGAAAAAGCAAAGCAATTTAAGATTCTCGATGATGAAAAGAGCAAGCTTGAAATTTCAGTTTGGGTATACAAGCTTGAAAAATATACTGAAGAACTCAGAGGTTTTGAAGACAAGTTGGGAGAGCTTGATAAGGAGTATTCACAGCTTACAGAAGAACTTGATATGCTGGAAAATGATATTGAGGATTCGTTTTCAAAGAGTGCGGAGAAGTCTGCTGAAATCGACAGTCTTAAAGAGAAAATACACGCTGTGGAGCTTGAACACTCCGAATCCGGCGCAAAAATTGCCGTGCTTGAAAATGATATCAGCCACTTAGAAGATGGAATTTTACAGCTTCAGGAGCAAATTGAGCAGTCAAGAAACTCAAAATATTTTCTTGAAACTGAGCTTGAAAAGCGAAAATGTGATTTGAGTAAGTTAGATGGTGACAGTGCAAAGCTTGAAAAAGAAATATCTGAAAAGGAAAATGAATTTGAAAAATTCAAAACTATTTCAGATGAATATGATAAGAATCTTTCTGATTCGACCGGTGAAATTAATGGATTATATTTAAAGAAATCTGAATACAGCTTTAAAATTGAAGCGGCTAAAAACGCACTTTCTGATATTGAAACGGCTGTTGAACAGGCTGCGGAAAGTAAGTCTGAGCTTGAATCAAAGGAGAAGTTTATTTCAACTGAACTTAAAAAGCTGAGAGCGTCAAAAGAAAATCTTGAAGAAAAGCTGGGCGATAATCAAAACAAACTTTCAGGTTATGACAAGCTATATACTGCTAAGTCAGAAAAGCTGGAAAAGGCAAATCAGGAGTTCTCACAGAATGATATAAAACTGCGTGAAAGCCAGCAAAAATTAAATTTACTTCATGATCTTGAAAATTCCATGGAGGGTTTTGCATATAGTGTAAAGAATATAATCAAGGCTTCAAAGCAAGGAAGATTAAGCGGAATTTATGGTTCTGTTGCACAGATTATATCCGTCGAACCTAAATATACCGTTGCTATTGAAACTGCTTTAGGCGGAGCATTACAGAACATAGTTGTAGAAAATGAGGATAATGCCAAAAGAGGAATTAGATTTTTGAAAGAATCAAAAGCCGGACGTGCGACATTTTTACCTCTGTCTTCTGTAAAGGGTACAAGACTTGACAGGAATCTTGAAAATGAAGAGGGGTTTATAGCACTTGGCTGTGATCTTTCCAAAACTGATGAAAAATTTAAGGGAGTCATAAACTCGCTTTTGGGAAGAATCTGTATTGCTGAAGACATTGACTTGGCATCGGTTATAGCAAAAAAATACGGGTATAAATTCAGGATTGTGACTCTGGATGGACAGATTATCAATGCTGGAGGTTCATTTACCGGAGGAAGTGTTTCCAAGAGCACGGGCATTCTTTCACGAAAAAGCGAAATTGAATCTCTTGAAAACAGCATATCAAAACTTAAAACTGAACATGATGAAATAAGTGTAAAGGCTGAACAGCTAAAGCAGGAAACAATGAAGCTGTCGGCTGATATGGAAGGCGTAAAGGAGCAGATCGGACTTCTTAATAATGAAATGCTCAAGCTTGATATGGAGGTTAAGCGTGGCACGGAAATCAGAAGTCAATATGAAAATCAGCTTGATGAAGCTGACTTAAAGCTGGAAGAATGCAAATCAAAAATAAGGCAAACTCAGGATGAACTTGAAGATGCTAATAAAAATCTTAGTGTTATTGATAAAGAAATCTTTGAAAAAGAAGCTGAATTTGAACTGTCTCAGAATAAACATAATGAGTTAAAGGAAAAACGTGAACTGCTTGCTGCTGAGCTTTCTGATATGAGAATGAAATCTATTGAGGTTTTAAAGGACAGAGAGGCATGCAGACTTTCGATGGAGCAAATTATAAACACTATTGAAAGCAATAGCAATGACAGTGGAAAACTGGACGAAAAAATAATTCAAAGTGAAACAGACATTGCTGTTAAACGCAAGGAAATTGAACGAATCAAGGAGCGAATGGCTGGTTCAGATGATAGAGTTGCTGAAATTGAAAAGAGTATTTCAACAGCGAGAAGAGAGCATGTGGAGCTTGACAAGCAGGCAAATCTTTTACGTTCTCAGCAGAAGATAAAGATGGAAGAGAAAGAAACCTTGTCTGCTGAAATCACAAGACTTTCAGAGCGAAAAATATCTGTTACTTCTGATTTTGACAAGCTTGCGGGACAGCTTTGGGACGAATATGAATTGACTCGGAGCGAAGCAACACAAAGGGCTGAAAAGTTTGACAATATCAGTGATGCTAATCGTCAGCTTGCTGAACTTAGAGGGAAAATCAAGGCACTGGGAAATGTAAACTTAGGGGCGATAGAAGAATATGCTGAGGTTTCGGAAAGATTTGAATTTATGAGCGGTCAGCTCAATGATGTAATTAAATCTAAAACTGAGCTGGAGGAGTTAATAGAAAATTTAACTGAAAATATGAAAGCAATTTTCACTGAGAGCTTTTATAAAATCAACGATAATTTCAAGAAAATATTCTCCGAACTTTTCGGCGGAGGACAAGGTGAGCTTGTTCTTTCTGATTTGGATAATGTGCTTGAATGCGGCATAGATATTAAAGTTGAACCACCTGGAAAGGTTATTAAGAACTTGATGTCGCTATCCGGAGGAGAACAGGCGTTTGTGGCTATTGCAATTTATTTTTCAATACTTAAGGTTCGTCCGTCGCCGTTTTGTTTGCTTGATGAAATCGAAGCGGCTCTTGATGATGTAAATGTATCAAGATATGCTCAGTATCTGCATAAATTCACCGATACAACTCAGTTTATTACTATTACTCACAGACGAGGCACTATGGAAGAGGCTGATGTGCTTTATGGTGTTACAATGCAGGAGAACGGAATTTCAAAATTACTTAAAATGAATATGGAAGATACAAAGCAGATGAAACTTGATTAAAGATCATTTTCCAATCAGAACAGGAGATAAGTTTGAAAGCAAGTTTTCAAACGCATGAGTTTTGTGCTTTTGGACACCGTCTGAAATTTTGCTTTACAAAACCACTTAAAACATCGAAAGGAGGAATGCTTCCTAAGGAAGCATGGTTATAAATATGGGCTTTTTTGAAAAACTGAAGGCAGGTTTGAAGAAGACAAAAGATTCCATGATGGGGAAAATCGAAAGCCTGCTTAATTCTTTTACAAAGATAGACGAGGATTTATTTGAAGAACTTGAAGAAACGCTTATTATGTCAGATATCGGAGTGAACACTTCGGTGAAAATCTGCGATGAACTTCGTGAGAGAGTGAAAAGCAATGGTGTAACAGATCCTTCGGAAATTAAGGATATGCTTAAAGAAGTTATTTCTGACATGCTTGGGGAAGAAACACCATTGGATTTGTCTACAACACCATCTGTTATCCTTGTTATCGGCGTCAACGGTGTAGGAAAGACAACTACAATCGGAAAACTTGCATATCAGCTTCACAATGAGGGGAAAAAGGTTATTGTTGCAGCAGCGGATACTTTCAGAGCTGCAGCAATAGATCAGCTCGAGGTGTGGACGGATAGAGCAGGTGTTGATATAATCAAGCATAATGAGGGTTCTGATCCTGCGGCTGTGGTTTTTGATGCATTAAATGCGGCAAAATCAAGAAAAGCAGATGTTGTAATTTGTGATACAGCAGGAAGACTTCATAACAAGAAAAATCTTATGGATGAACTTAGAAAAATTGCTCGTATTGTTCATCAGCAGGCGGAGGGCTGTTCTCTTGAGGTATTGCTTGCCCTTGATGCAACAACAGGACAAAATGCTGTAAATCAGGCAAAGCAGTTCAATGAGGTGGCGGATATAACCGGAATCATTCTTACAAAGCTTGACGGAACGGCTAAGGGTGGAATTATAATAAGCATTGCAGATGATTTGAAGGTGCCTGTTAAGCTTGTTACTGTTGGCGAAAAAATAGAGGATATTCAGCCGTTTAATACCAAAGATTTTGTTGAGGCATTGTTTGAATAGTTATTCTGACATTAAGATTTTGAATATTAGAGTTTAGATTTATCTTTTTTCGTAGGAGCTCCGAATAGGTGTGAATAGCCTCACCAAAGGTGAGGCAAAACTTTCAACGGAAGATTTTAAAAGAGGGACATGCCCTGCGATAGAGAGCAGTCATCTAGATGATATGATCTTTTGTCATATCATGGAATAATTCTAATAAGCCGAAATACAGAAAGAGAGGATATGCTTTTTTATGAGCATGGACATAAATATGAAAGTTATAATTGCAAGCAACAATAAAGGCAAGATAAAAGAGTTTAAGGAAATCTTATCGCCTTTAGGATATGAGGTTGTATCACAGGGCGAGGCAGGAATAAAAATAGAGGTTGAGGAAACGGGCAGTACCTTTTCGGAAAATGCTTATCTGAAAGCGAAAGCGATATTCGATATTACTGATAACTGCTGTGTTCTTGCAGACGATAGCGGGCTTATGGTAGATTTGCTTAACGGTGAGCCTGGAGTTTATTCTGCAAGGTATGGCGGCTTAGAAACTGATGTTCAGCGCAGCGCCTTGATACTTCAAAAGTTAGGCGATGCAGAGGAAAGGAATAGAACAGCAAGATTTATTTGCTCTATATGCTTTATAAAAGCTGACGGTGAAAAAGTCGCTGTAGAGGGAAAGTGCGAGGGTATAATCGGCACAAAACCTTTGGGTGAAAACGGCTTTGGATATGACCCTATATTTATGTATGGTGATAAAAGCTTTGCACAGGTTTCTGCTGAAGAGAAAAACAAAGTATCTCATCGTGCAGACGCTATAAGAAAACTGATTGAGAAGTTGAAATAAATATATAATTGTGAATAATGTGACAAAACTAACAACGTTGATAATCTATAGTTGCTAAATGTTAAAGTTTAGGTCAACCCTTTTTAAAGGGCTGACCCTAAATCTGAACAAATGTTGTTCTCTTATTCTTTGATATTAAATTATACTTATCGATCGTAAATACAGAAAGGATAAAAAATATGATTACACCAAAACAGAGAGCAGAACTTAAAGGACTTGCAAATTCTCTTGAGCCTGTTTTTCAGGTAGGAAAGGGTGGCATTAATGATGCTCAGGTTGCTCAGATAGATGATTATTTGAGAGTACACGAGCTTGTGAAAATAAAAGTTCTGGATAATTCGCTTTATACCGCCAAAGAGGCTGCCGCAGAGATAGCTGAAAAAATCAATGCGGATGTTGTTCAGGTTATCGGTTCAAAGGCAATATTGTATAAACGCAATGAAAAAGAGCCTGTTATCAGGCTGAAAAATAAGTAATGGGCAATATAGGTATTTTCGGAGGAACATTTAATCCGGTTCACAAGGGACATACTAAACTTCTTAAAAGTGTTATGGAAGCGGTTGAGTTTGATAAGGTAATTGTACTTCCTGACAGGATTCCGCCGCATAAGAAGGCGGATGATCTTGTGTCCGGCGAGGATAGATATAATATGTGCCGAATAGCTTTTGGCGGTATTGAAAATGTGCTGTTTTCTGATTGGGAGCTTAAACAACATGGGAAAAGCTATTCAGTGCTGACTTTGAGGCATTTTCATAATATTTATCCTAACGACAAGCTGTTTTTTATAATGGGAAGCGATATGCTTCTGTCTTTTCATGAGTGGTTTTGCTATGAAGAAATCTTAGAACTGGCATCATTGATATGCATTTCCAGAGAGAATAAGGCTACAGTTGAAAAGCTGGCAGATTATGCGGAGAAACTGACTAAAAAGAACGGTGAAGTCATAATTCTTGAAACAGAGCCTTTTGAAGCGTCTTCTACTCAGATAAGGGACAATCTGAAAAAAGGATTGGATTGCTCTTGCTATTTGAATGAAAATGTTGTACAATATATAGAAGCAAAAAAATTGTATCACGAGGGATCATAAGTGTCAGACAAAAAAGTTATAGGAAGCTATAAGGCTTATTTAAAAGATAATCTATCAAAGAAAAGGTATAACCATTCTGTTAATGTGGCAAACGCTGCCGTTAAGTTGGCGGAACGATATGAAACGGATAAAGATAAAGCGTATGTAGCAGGACTTGTACACGATACGGCTAAGGAACTGGCGATTGATGAACAGCTTGATTTAGTAATGAAATCACAGTTGAATGTAAGCGAAGTGGAGAAAAAGTCTACGCCTCTTTTTCATGCTATTGCCGGGGCAGAGTTAATACAGTCGCTGTTTGATATACACGATACTGATGTAATAAATGCAGTGAGATATCACACTGTTGCATGCAAGGATATGCCGAAGCTGGCACAGATAATATATCTTGCGGATTTGATTTCTGACGACAGAGAATATAAAGATGTTAAAAAGATGAGAAAATACTGCGAGCAAAGTCTTGAAAAGGGAATGCTTGAGGCTCTGAAATTTTCAATTTCAGATTCAGTAAAAAAAGAAAATACAATACCATCTTCAACATTTGAAGCATATAACGATTTTGTTTTATTAAATTCTAAAAAGTGAGGAGGAAACATATGAGCAGCATATCACAAAATGAAAAACTTAAATCTATAATTAAAGCAATGGATTCAAAGCTGGCAGAAGACATTCAGCTTATTGGAATAAAGGATTTGACTATTGTTGCGGATTATTTTGTTATTGCAAACGGAATGTCAAACACTCAGACCAAAGCTATTGCTGACGAAGTTGAATTTAAATTAAAGCAAATTGGCATAGAACCGATTAGAGTAGAGGGAGATCCCGGTTCGACCTGGATCATAATTGACTATGGAGATATTGTGGTTCACGTTTTCTATAAAGATACAAGAAGCTATTATAATCTTGAAAGACTTTGGTCTGACGGAGAGCAGTGCGATATAGAGAAATATCTTGCTGATTAAATCAGAGTTTTAAATTGACATTTAATTTATATAAAGGACTGATATAAAAATGAATTATGATTTTTCAGCCATAGAAAAGAAATGGCAGAATTATTGGGAAGAACATGAAACCTTTAAGACTGATATATGGGATTTCTCCAAGCCTAAATTTTATGCCTTGGATATGTTTCCTTATCCGTCGGGAGTAGGTTTGCACGCAGGTCATCCTGAGGGCTATACGGCTACCGATATCATTTCAAGAATGAAGAGAATGCAGGGCTTTAACGTGCTTCATCCTATGGGTTATGATTCTTTCGGTCTGCCTGCGGAGCAGTATGCTGTAACAACAGGTAATCACCCTAACGGATTTACACAGGAAAATATTAAAACTTTCTCAAAACAGCTTAAAGAGCTTGGTTTTGATTATGACTGGAGTAAAATGCTGGCAACAAGTGATCCTAAATTTTATAAGTGGACACAGTGGATTTTCAAACAGCTTTATCTTGACGGTTTTGCACAGTATATAGATATGCCTGTAAACTGGTGTGAGGAACTGGGTACAGTGCTTTCAAACGACGAGGTTGTTGATGGTAAATCGGAGCGTGGCGGATATCCGGTTGTAAGAAAGAATATGAAACAGTGGGTAATCAATCAGCCGGCTTTTGCAGAAGAACTTCTTGAAGGACTGGACGAGGTCGATTGGCCTGAATCCACAAAGCTTATGCAGAAAAACTGGATAGGTAAGTCCACCGGTGTTGAGGTGAAGTTTGAAATTAAAGGCGGCGGAGAGTTTTCCATCTTTACAACCTGTATTGAAACTATTTATGGTATCACCTTTATGGTTCTTGCGCCTGATGGGGAAATTGTAAAACAGCTTATGCCCAGAATTGAAAACAAAGACGAGGTACAAGCTTATATAAATGAAACTCTCAAAAAGAATGATATGGACAGAACGGAGCTTAACAAGACTAAGTCAGGTTGTGAACTTAAGGGAGTTACCTGTATTAATCCTGTAAATAATAAGGAAGTAAGAATGTTCATCGGCGACTTTGTTCTCGCAAGCTATGGTACGGGTGCGGTAATGGCTGTCCCATCTCACGATCAGCGTGACTTTGAGTATGCTGTTGCACACAATATTGATATGATTCAGGTTATTGACGGTGACGAAAAGCTGGGTCATGTTGATGTTTCAGAAAAGGCGTTTGAAAAAGGTGATTATCTCGGTAAGGGCTATAAGCTTATAAATTCTGAGGAATTTACCGGTCTGACCGTAGAGGAAGCTAAGGAAGCTATTACTTTAAAACTTGAAGAAATGGGTGTGGCAAAGAGAACAGTTAACTACCATTTCAGAGAGTGGATTTTCGCAAGACAGCGTTACTGGGGTGAGCCGGTTCCTGTTGTCCATGGCGAAGATGATAAAATATATGTACTTGATGATAATGAACTCCCTGTTGTTCTTCCAGAACTTGAGAATTATAAGGGGGAAAACGGAAAGGCACCGCTTGAAAATGCAACTGAGTGGAAACAGTATGACAAAAACGGCATCAAGGGTATAAGAGAAACTTCTACAATGCCCGGTTCTGCCGGTTCAAGCTGGTACTATCTGCGTTATATTGATCCGAATAATGACAAGGAGTTTGCGAATCAGGAACTTCTCAAGCATTGGATGCCTGTTGACCTCTATATCGGAGGTCCTGAACATGCAGTAGGTCACCTTATGTATTCAAGAATCTGGAACAGATATCTCTATAATAAGGGACTTGTTCCTACTAAAGAACCTTTCAAGAAGCTTGTTCATCAGGGTATGATTCTTGGTTCAAACGGGATTAAAATGGGTAAGCGTTTCCCTGAGTTTGTTGTAAACCCAAGTGATATAGTCCGTGATTATGGTGCAGATACACTTCGTCTTTATGAAATGTTCATGGGTCCTCTCGAGGTTTCAAAACCTTGGAACGACAAAGGTGTAGAGGGAGCAAAAAGATTTCTTAACCGTGTATGGGCATTCTTCACAGAACCGAAAAACATAATTGATATTACCTCTGCTGAGCTTGAAAAAGTATATCACAAGACTGTTAAAAAGGTTACAGAGGATTTTGAGAAGCTTGCATTCAATACTGCCATTTCGCAGATGATGATTTTTGTAAACGCAGTATATAAGGAAGGAAAGTGTCCGAAAGAATATGCTGAAGGGCTTATAAAGATGCTTTCGTGTATTTGTCCTCATATCGGCGAGGAAATCTGGAATTTGCTCGGTCATAAAGATACTATTGCATTTGAAAAATGGCCCGAATATGATGAGAGCAAGACTATTGATAATACAATTGAAATCGCAGTTCAGGTCAATGGAAAAATCAAGTGCAAACTTAATGTTCCTTCTGATATTGAACAGGCTGATGTTATTGCGACAGCAAAGGCTGACGACAAAGTTAAGGAAGCTATCGCAGGTAAAAATATTGTTAAAGAAATATATGTTAAAGGCAGACTTGTCAATATTGTTGCTAAATAAACTTTAGAACATATGATAAAAATTTGTGATTTTTTATAAAAAGCTATTGACTTTGCTGTGAAAATATAGTATAATATATCTTGTAGTTATATTGACATTTTAAATGCTGTGACTTAAAAGACAGAGAAGGCCGTGTCCGAAAAATCGACGTTTTCATATATGGACGGCGTTTTGGTTTGCATTTGGCAAACTCCTTCACTATTCACCATGAGTTATGGTGTTGTCAGTTAATTACCTCTGTCATAGGTGGCAAAGGGAGGGAATAATTTTGGCAGAAATTCGTGTTGGAAAAAACGAAACTTTAGATACTGCTCTTAAGCGCTTTAAGAGATCTTGCGCAAGAGATGGGGTTATTGCAGAAGTTCGTAAAAGAGAACACTACGAAAAGCCATCGGTTAAACGTAAAAAGAAATCCGAAGCTGCTCGTAAGCGTAAATATTAATATTTGATGAACGGCGGGCATTTCATGTCCGCTTTTTGTTTTCTATAGGAGAATAAAATGTTATTTAAGCCTACTTATATTTTCAATGATGTTACTGAAATAACAGAAGATTTTTTATATGGTCATAATATTAAGGGTTTGTTATTGGATTTGGATAACACACTGACAACTCATAATAATCCCATACCTCCGCAGTCGAGTCTTAATTGGCTTGATAAAATGAAGAAAGCCGGAATCAAGATGATGATTGTTTCCAATAACTCAGCTGAAAGAGTCGAGCCGTTTGCAAAGGTGCTGGGACTTCATTTTGTGCCAAACGGTAGAAAGCCGTTGACATTTGGGTATACACAGGCAATAAAGGAAATGGGAATTCATAAAAAGAACATTGCGGCGGTTGGAGATCAGATTTTCACTGATATTCTTGGTTCAAATTTGAAAGGAATACGTTCTTTGTTCGTATTTCCTATTGAGCCCGAAACCAGTTTGCCGTTTAGATTCAAGAGAGCATGCGAGAAACCGTTTTTACCAGGGAGGTAGCATATGTGTGAAGAATGCTACAGTAATCAAAATAGAATTACACCTTTGTTGAATCCCGATGAGTGTTTGAGAAATCATACTCAGTATATCTGCGGAACTTGCGGACGATGCATTTGCATAGATAAAGATGAAAAGCGAGGATTACAGAGGTGGAATTTCCCGTTT
>CAMWVM010000024.1 GCA_947177715.1 uncultured Ruminococcus sp. | reverse complement strand
GCACCTTATTTAATGAAGTACCTAAATGGATATCACCGTTAGCATATGGAGGTCCGTCATGAAGAATATAAGATGGTCTTCCTTCATTTTTTTCCATCATTTTATAATATAATCTGCTATCGTCCCATTTTTTTAATGCTTCCGGTTCTCTTTTAGGAAGATTTCCTCTCATAGGAAAATCAGTTTCAGGGAGATTAAGTGTTTTATTATAATCCTGTGACATTTGGCAAACTCCTAACAATTAATTATTTTTACCGAATCTTAAATCATTGTAAGTATTTTTAGGAATAACAGGATCGAATGAGCCGGTATTAAGTAATTCTTCAATTCTTTCCTGTGTTTCATTAACTTCCGGTGTTGTTTCAATTTCAGCAGACTTGGCTGCCCTTTCTGATTCAATTCTTTCAGCTTCTTCAGCTGCATCAATAGCCTTCTGGACCTGATCTTCATATTCTTTCAGATCATCTTCTGACATTTGAGGAATATCCATGATAAGGTGAAGCTGTTTATTATAAAGCTCAGTAAGGTTAGCTTTGAAATATGTAACTTCAGCCTGGAGCTTATCAAAAGCTTCTTTTTGATCATCATATGCTTTACGTATTGCAACTATTTTTTTCTGCGTATCAGCTGTATTTTCCCTAATGAGCTCTGCACATTTATCTTTATGCTCACGGATAATTCTATCACATTCTTCAGCATTTTGTTCAGCAATTCTTACTTGTTCAGTCTTTGCAGATTCAATCATATCAGAAGCCTGAGTTTTTGCTTCATTGATAATTCTGTTAGATTCTTTCTGAGCAGATATCATTGCAACTTTTATAGCTTCCTCATCTTCACGGTATTCATTGATTTTTTCTACCAACTTCATTATTTTTGCTTCATTATCTTCGTTAAACTGATTTACTTCAGCCACATAGTCAGCTACTTCATTTAAAAAGCTGTTAACGGCGTCAGGATCATATCCGTTTTTTACTGTATCAAAGGTTCTGCCTTTAATATTGCTAGGTTTCAACATCATTTAGCCTCCTATACATACTTATTCAAAGTAATATGAAATCTGTTTTTCTTTGAAACTCCATTTATTGATTTTAAAATATATTTACCAAATCCCTTTACTGAGAAGATATCTCCCATATTCAAAACTGTATCTACACTATAAGTTATGATGTGATTTATTATGACACCTTTTGTCATAATAATAGATTTAGATTTTTCTCGAGAAATGTGCAGTGAAAGACTTAAAATGCAGTCAAGTCTTAATGAAGAAGCTGTACCTGAAATTTCTTCGAATTTTACATCAGCTTCTATTGGTTCAATATTATTTTCTTGAACAGTAACACCTACACGACCAATCTTAGATATACTTTGTAACACAAGTTCGTATATAGTGTTATATACATATATTTGAGCACAACCTTTGCTGACAACAATATCTCCCACTGTATTTCGGGCTATATTCAATGACATAAGTGAGCCAAGAAAGTCTCTATGGGAAAGAGTATATTTGCTATTATACTTAAACAAGAGACATCTAATGGGAAAATCATCGTCATTAACAATGCAATACTCCGAATAAACAGAAAGAATTTTTCTGTTTGCTCTTTCACAACCACCATATAACTTATAATTATTGAACTTTAAAGATTTAAGTACTTGCTCGCAGAACATTGATTGACATTCGTCTAAGAAAAAAGAATATTTTTTTATATACTTATTTTCAGCGGCAGTTACCCAATCAGCTACTTGATTTAGTAAGAATTTATCTTCATCAGTTATATTTTTTAGAAAAGAAAGATTGAGTTTCTTCATTAAAAGCTATATCCGTTATTCTCCAATTCACTCATGAGATCAATACCAGAAAAGCTTACATTACGAGGCATAATAGCAAATGTTTTCTGAGCCATCATTTTAATTTCAGCTCCATTAGCATATGCAACTCCAGATATAAAATCCAAGATACGCTTTGCATCATCACTTTTAACTGTTTCAAGGTTAAGGAGAACTGTTTTCTGTTCATTTATCTCTCCACCAATAGACTTCACTTCACTAAAATCATTAGGTCTTGCAAGAACAATCTGCAATGTTGAAGATGAAGCAATTCTTGTTTCTCTTCTGCTTTCACTATATGTGTCTTCATAATCGTTTTTGTTGTCATAAATTGATTGATATTCACTTTCCTGCTCTAACTCATCTGTACCTACAAACAAACTTTTAATACCCTGAAGTACGCTCATTTTTTAAACCTCCAAATATTTTCTTGCTCCGAAGAGCTTAGTTCCAATTCTTACAAGATTTGAACCGTGCTTTATTGCAAGTTCATAATCACCCGACATTCCCATTGATAATGTATTCATGGAAATATTTTTATAGGGCATTTCCTTTATTCTCAGGAAAAGCTCATTCATCTCTTCAAAAACATATTCATCCGAACCTATAGGCGGAATTGCCATAAGCCCGCAAATTGATATGTTTTGAAGTTCAGATATCTTATTAACTAAATCAAAAAGAGAATCTTTTGATATACCACTTTTTGATAGCTCATTACCAATATTTATTTCAATCAAGATATCCATAATCTTATTATTCTTTTTTGCAAGTCTATCAATTTCACAAGCTAATTTTAAACTATCAACAGACTGTATCATTTTTACATCATTAATTATATACTTGACTTTATTTGTTTGCAAGTGACCTATAAAATGAACTTCTGCTTTTTTATTATATTGTTCTTTTTTTGATAAATATTCTTGAACTCTGTTTTCGCCCAGTAAAGACACGCCTTGAGAAATTGCAAAGTTAATCTTTTCAGGTTCAACAGTTTTGGTTACTGCCATGAGATTAATTACTTCATTACTTTTTCTGTATTTAGACTTTGCATTCTCTATATTATAACATATCTCTTTATAATTTTCAAGAATATATTTAAATTCCGGATAATTATTTACTGTTTGACACATCTTTATCCAAAATCACCTCCAGAAGAATCTGATCGTAAAGTAATAAATATTCATCATCAGATGTATTTTTTGAAATTACATAATCCTCATCTTCATTTTCATATATTACATCAATCTTTTTAAAAATAATATCTTTACCCAGCATTACATAAACGCCTTTTTGATCACCTTGGAATCTAATAGCACTTCTTGGAACTTTAATTCCCTGATATTCATCGAATATTATTTTCATTGATTGTACTCTTGATTGTACCATAGCGTCGTCCAGTATATCACAGCTGAATACTGCAATAATTTTATTATCTTCTTGCGCTGGCTTTACAGACTCAACTGTCAAATCATAAATTTGCTGCGATGAATTTGTCATCATATTAAGAGTTTCGCCTTCAGCAATACGCTTGTCATTGTTAAGCACACCCACGATTTTGCAACTGTAATCGTTAAACATTTTTCCTAAAACATTATCGACAGGCTCAATTTTGCTGTTTACAATTTTATTGATTTCATCTTCCGAAAGTTTTTCAGCACTTTCAGAATTTAATTTCTCTTCATATCCATCTGCATAAGAAACAAAATAACCTGTTGAATTCGCTTTTATTGAATCGATTGGTTTAGCTGACTCTTTTAATTTTTCAACTTCTGCGGTCAAAGCTTTAATTTTATCATTATAATTCGAAGAACTTCCTGTTACAAGATTATAAATATTTATTACAACTGATAAATCGTTTTTTATATTATTTAAAGAAGTATAATCATGTTTTTGAGAACAAGTTAAAATCTGTTTATACTCATTTTCAATTTTAGTCTTTAGAGTTTCAGGCTGAATATAATCGGTAGTGCCCGGATTTTGTGCTCTATTTAAGTCAGAAATAAGGGAATTGATTTTTTCAATTCTTTTTTGAGTAATTACATCATTTAATGAAGAATACACATTTGCTACTGTACTGTTAACAGAAACTTTATTACCATCCTTATGCTGATAATCAAGCACACCATTACCGTCATATTTTAAGACTTTTTCATCTCTGATTATAATACCTTGAAATGAAATGTCTTCATTTATATTACAAATTTCAGCTTCTTTTGTATCATGTTTATCATTAATTTTATAATATATCTGACTGCCTATTGTTGCAAAAAGCAGAACAGACAAAACTCCCATAAGTATCTTGGTAGTAAGGGATTTCATGTGTTTTCACCTTAATTATTGGTAGTATCGTTTGCAGCGTCCAAAATATTTATTGCTCTTGAAGGAACAATAGTAGAAATAGCGTGCTTATAAACCACATTTTGCTTTCCTTCACAATCAAGTATAACTATGTAGCTATCAAAACCTTTAACATATCCTTTAAACTGATAACCATTCATTAGAAAGATTGTTACAGATATTTTATCTTTTCTTGCCTGATTAAGAAATACGTCCTGTAAATTAATGTTTTTATTCATTTTTAATACACTCCTTAATTTTACACACAACACTAATACCAACTTATATTATATCATAAAATTTCTGTTTTGGCTATAATATTTTCAACTTTTTCAATAAAATTTTTATATTCGTCAAATTTATCGACTTCTACCCATTGAATTCCGTCAATTCGTCTAAACCATGTTAGCTGTCTTTTAGCATAATGACGAGTTTCCTGTTTGATTTTTTCTACACAAGAATCCAAGGTGCATGTATTTTCAAAATATGGGATAAGTTCTTTGTATCCTATTGCTTGCCTTGAAGTAGCTGTTTTACAGTTCTCATACATATATTTTGCTTCACTGACAAGACCGTTCACTATCATTGAATCTACCCTTTTATTTATTCTGTCATAAAGTAACGCTCTATCAGAGAAAGTTAATCCAATTATACAAGGGTTATAAGGCGTACTTTCTTTTCTACTGTTGATTTTATGCTCAGAAAGTTTAATTCCGGTCAATTCAAATACTTCAATTCCTCTGATTACTCTTGGTAAATTGTTTTCATGGACATTTGCCGCAGTTTCCGGGTCAATTTCATTTAGTTTTTCCCAAAGATAGTGATTGCCAAATTGTTCAGCCTCTCTTTGAAGTTTATTTCTGATTGCATTGTCATTTCCGGTATCATCAAACTTAACATTATCAATAAGTGAACTTATATAAAGACCAGTTCCTCCACAAATTATGGGTGTTTTTTTACGAGAATAAACATCCATAATAACATCCTTTGCCATTTTAACATATTCGGCAACGCTAAATGTGTAATCAGGTTCCAATATATCAATTAAATGATGTGGAATTCCCTGCATTTCGTCAACGGTAGGTTTCGCACTGGCAATGTTCATTTCTTTATAAATCTGCATTGAATCAGCAGAAATAACTTCACCGTCATATTTTTTTGCAATTTCAACTGCTAATTTAGTTTTACCTGAGGCAGTAGGTCCCGCAATTACAATAAGAGGGATTTTTTTCAGTTGATCTGACATTTCATACTCCAAATAATTTTTATATAATTCTCTTAAATTGCTTTTCAATATCTTTTTTTGACAATTTAATCATAACCGGTCTTCCATGAGGGCAATATCTTATATTATCGTTTTCATAAACTGCGTTGACCAAAGCCTGCAATTCAATCAATCCTGAATTATCATTTGCTTTGATAGCCGCTTTACAAGCCATTGAATGAAACAATTCATCAAATATTTCAAGCTGTGGGTTATGTCTACATTCAATAAAGTTATTTGCAAGTTCAGTTATTATTTCAGTAGGATTCTCGTCACCGAGAACCATTGGAACTCCCAGAACTGCTACAGTAGGAGCAACATCAGGTTCAACAGAAAATCCAAGTTGTTTTATTTTCTCCAAGTTACCGCTGAGAGCGTCATATTCCTCATAAGACAGTAATACCATAATCGGTTCGAGATACATTTGTGTATCTAATTGTTCGGCATCGTTTTTTATCTGTTCAAAAATATATCTTTCGTGGGCGGCATGCTTATCAAACAAAAGCATATCATCCCCTGATTGAGCAACAATATACGTTTTAAATAACTCTCCAATAACCACAGGTTTATCATTAGGCTTTATCGGATTTTCAGTAAGCACTGACTCTTTCTTTTCAAAGGCATTTTGATTTATATATTTATATTCAGATACATCTTCATGCTGAGAAACGTGATTATCTGGTTCAGGCTTTGGAGAAATTACAACCATTTGTGGTTTTTCAAAGTTTTCATTTCTCTCAGTTTTATTAATTTTGTCACTAAACTTCTGGTGAAATAGTTCTTTTGGTTTATCAATTTCTTTGTCTACAGATTTTACAGCATTAGACTTAACAGAGGGTTTATTCGTAACTTCTTTTTCAATTTTTTTAGTTGAATTTACTTGATTTTCTGTAGATTCAGCGGTTTCAAATTGCAGTTGTACTGTTTGATCCGTGGAATTAGGGAAATCATACAATTCCTTATTTGTATAATTAAGCTGTTTTTCAAATTTAATATCATTTGGCTTATCAAACTGCAATAGTGCATTTTTAACAGCAAAAAACACTGATTCATAAATAAGCTTATTATCTGAAAATCTGACTTCTATCTTTGTTGGATGTACGTTCACATCTACTATATTAGGTGCAATATTAATATTCAAAACACACGCAGGAAACTTTCCTGTCATAATATTATTTTTATAGGACTCTTCAAGTGCTGCTGCACATGTAGGCGACTTAATATATCTACCATTCACAAAAAAGTTCTGAAATTTACGATTGTTTTTAGCAAACAGCGGTTTTATAACATATCCTGTAACATTAATGTCATTATAGTTATAATCTACAGGTATCAAAGAATTAGCAAATTCACGTCCAAAAACAGAATATATTCCGGAAAAAAGTTTTCCGTCACCAGCTGTCAGCAGTTCAGTTTTATTATCTCTGATAAATTTAAAAGATATATTTGGGTGAGAAAGCGCCAATTTGCTAACATACATAGCAACATAATTAGCCTCGGTGGTATCTTTTTTTAAAAACTTAAGTCTTGCGGGCACATTATAGAAAATATCTCTCACGATGAAGGTTGTGCCGTCTGGACAACCTGATTTTTCAAAAAGCTTTTCATCGGACCCTTCTATAACATAGTGAGTACCATAGTTTTCAGTTTGCATTTTTGTCAAGACTTCTACTTTAGATACGGCACTGATTGAGGCGAGTGCCTCTCCACGAAAACCGAGAGTCAGAATTCTATCAAGGTCATCTTTATTTGATATTTTACTTGTGGCATGACGAAGAAAGGCTTTGGAAATATCATTTTCTGAAATTCCACTGCCGTTGTCGGTTACTCTTATATAGGTTCTTCCGCCGTTTTTAATCTCAACAGTTATAATATTTGCACCAGCGTCAATAGAATTTTCCAAAAGTTCTTTTATTACTGACGCAGGTCTGTCTATGACTTCACCGGCGGCTATTAGTTCAGAAACTTCTTTGCTCAACAAATTTATATGTGCCATTTTTCACCCTCGACCTATAAAGCTAATATCTATACATATTTAAGCAAATCTTTAACAAATCCTCTTAGCTCCATATCATTCATTTCATCGATATTTGTTCTTCTAAGTTTATCCGATACCAGTTGACTGCTGATTTTATCGAATGATATTTGATCAGTAGCTGTTTGTTCCGCAGCAATTTTAGCTTTCTTGTTATCAGCTTCCAGTTCTTCAAGCAAGGCTTTGGCTCTTGTTATTATTTTTGAAGGCAGTCCTGCAAGTTTTGCTACTTCAATACCATAACTTTCATCAACTCCGCCTGGCACTATTTTTCTTAGAAATTTAATGCTGTCACCACTTCTTGAAACTGCAACTGAAAAGTTTTTAACTCCAGGAAGTTCGTTTTCAAGTTCTATAAGCTCATGATAATGAGTTGCAAATAATGTTTTACAGCCTAAAGATTTTGATGTAGATATATATTCTGAAACCGCTTTAGCAATGCTAATTCCATCAAAAGTAGAAGTACCTCTGCCCACTTCATCAAGTATTACAAGGCTATTTTTTGTAGCGTGTTTTACAATATCAGCAACCTCACTCATTTCAACCATAAATGTTGACTGACCTGCTGTTAAGTCGTCAGAAGCGCCGATTCTGGTGAAAATCTGATCAACTACTGATATTTTAGCATAATCTGCTGGCACAAAGCAGCCGATTTGTGCCATTAAAGTAATTAATGCCACCTGTCGCATATATGTTGATTTACCTGACATATTAGGACCTGTTATCACAGCCATGCGATTGCTTGTCAAATCAAGATATGTATCATTAGGGACAAACATTTCATCTTTCTGCATAATTTCAACGACAGGATGACGGCCATTTTTAATATCTATTATGCCATCAATAGCAATTTCAGGCTTAGAGTAATTATTCTTAATAGAGGCGGTTGCATATGAACACAGCACATCTATTGCAGCGACAGAAGCAGCAGTTTCCTGAACTAATCTTAATTGAGTTCCTATAAAATCACGAAGTTCAACAAAAATATCAGACTCAAGTCTTATGATTTTTTCGCTTGCACCTAAAATTGTATTTTCGGCAATCTTTAGTTCATCGGTTATAAACCTTTCACAATTAGCAAGTGTTTGCTTTCTGATATATGTATCAGGAATTAAGTCATAGTATGATTTTGTTACTTCAATATAATATCCAAAAACTCTGTTGTACCCGATTTTTAGATTTTTGATACCTGTTTTATCTCGCTCACGTTGTTCAATATCGTCAATGATACCTTTTCCGCCCGAAATGATATTGCGCAAGTCATCAAGCTGTTCATTAAATCCATCTTTAATAACTCCCCCGTCTTTTACATTAGCAGGAGGTTCGTCTACTATTGCATTTTCAATCAGGTTTGATACGGCTTCAAGTGTAGAAATTTTGCTATTTAGAGAAGTAAGAAGTTTCGATGAGAAATTATTTAAAACAGATTTGATTTCAGGTAACTTTAATGCTGTAAGTGAAAGAGATTTTAAATCTCTTGGCGATGCTGTTTTGTACATAACTCTTGTCATAAGACGTTCAAGGTCGTATACGCCCGACATGATTTCAGTTAGCTCTCCCAATTCCACAGGTGAACTTACCAACTGCTCTACTGCATTAAGTCTATCAATTATTTTCGACGGATTAATAAGAGGCTGTTCAAGATAAGATTTGAGCATACGTTTTCCCATTGAAGTTTTTGTATGGTCAAGCACCCATAACAGTGCCCCTTTTTTTTCTTTATTACGAAGAGTTTCAGTAAGCTCCAGATTACGCCTTGCGGTAAATCCTATAGTCATAATAGGATCACTGTCATGTCTGATAATATTAGAAAATCTTCCGACTAAAGCTTTTTGCGTATCATGGATATATCCAAAAAGTCCGCATACGGCAAATGCTGCCACAGAAGTTTCTTCGATATTTAATGATTGCAGGCTATTAACAGAGAATTGTTTTAACACATCTTCGGAATGTATAAGCGGTGAAAAATTATTCTCATCAAGAAGCTGAACAGAGGTTTTCAACTTTTCTCTTATAAACACTCCTAATTCCTTTTTGGACAGAAAAGCATCATTAATTAGTATTTCAACAGGAGAAAATCTTGATAATTCATTAATTGCGTTATTTGACATATCTTTGCCTGAAAACTCAAACAAGTGCACCTCTCCGGTGGATATATCAGCAAGGCACAAAGCACTTTCTTTTGTTTGAACATAAAAAGAACAGATGTAATTGTTTGAAGTTTCATCAAGCATACTGCTTTCAATTAATGTACCAGGAGTTACAACTCTTATAACATCTCTTGGCACTATCCCCTTACAGGTGGAAGGATCGGCAGTTTGCTCGCATATAGCAACCATGAATCCTTTATCAATTAATTTCTTCAAATATAAATCACAGGCATGATAAGGAACGCCGCACATTGGTGCACGTTCCTCAAGCCCGCAATCTCTGCCGGTAAGAGTGAGTTCAAGTTCACGTGATGCAGTTACGGCGTCATCAAAGAACATTTCATAAAAATCACCCAATCTATAAAACAAAATATGATTTTTATACTTCATTTTGATTTCAAAATATTGTTTCATCATTGGTGAAACCTTGGAAATATCAACATCTTTTAAAAGCATGAACCTTCACTCCTCTCATAAAGTAATCAGATTTTAGTGGCAGCCTCCGCAAGTTGAACAAGAACCGCCGCAGTTATGAGGTGGTTGTTCAGGGCAAGTCATTGGATCTTCTCCGTTTGCTGCCATGGAAATAATATAATTTACAGACTGAAGGAGAGCATCAAGCTCCTCTTTTGCGTCGTTATATGCTTTCATAGAGGGCATTTCCATAATTTCATCATAGAGAGCTTTGATTTCATTGTCAAGTGATGTCATCTTATCAGGTTCCTTATCAGGCTTGGACATTTCCTGATTAAGCTGCATTCTGAGCATATTAAACTCACCGATTTTATTCTGCATTTCAGTATCATTGTCGCTTTTCTTTGAAGCTTCACTGAATTTTGCATATCTTTCATCTTCCTGAAGAGCTTTTCCCAAAGCTCTTGCACTTTCAATAACGGTCATTGTATTAACTCCTTTAATTATAATTTATTTCAAACAAGTTCTCCTTCCAAAGCCCAATTCATTGCTTTAGTTATACGAACTTGTGTGAATTCGCCTATCAATTTTTTATTTCCTTTAAACTCTACAATAATATTTTCATCGTTTTTTCCTGTAAGATACTCATTGCCTTTTCTTCCCTCACCTTCAACGAGTACAGTACAAGTTTTTCCGACAAATCTTGATAACCATTCAGTAGTAATTTCACGCTGCTCAAGCAAAAGCTCTCTCAACCAAAGACCCTTTTGTTTATCAGAAACGTTGTCTTCCAATTCGGCAGCTTTTGTACCAGAACGTCTTGAATATACAAAGGAATAAATATTATCATATTTGACTTTCTTTATAACATTTTTGGTCATACAAAACTCTTCATAAGTTTCTCCTGGAAAACCAACAATTAAATCAGTTGTAAATGAAAACTCTGGCGATTTGTTTCGTGCATAATCAATTATTTTCATATACTCGGAAACAGAGTATTTACGATTCATGGCTTTCAATATTCTATCGCTTCCGGCTTGTATTGGCAAATGAAGATGTTTGCATACTTTATTACATTCCAAAATAGCATCAATAAGCTCATTTGTGGCATCTTTAGGATGTGAACTCATAAATCTTATACGAAAGTTTCCTTCAATCTCATTAATTCTTCTCAGCAAATCAGGAAAACCATAACTATAAGAATTCACATTTTGTCCTAACAAGGTTATTTCTTTATATCCTTGTTTTACAAGCTGTTTTACTTCTTCAATAACGGATTCAGGTTTTCTGCTTCTCTCTCGACCTCTGACATAAGGAACTATACAATATGTACAGAAATTATTGCATCCATACATTATAGGAACAAATGCACGAACTTTATCATCACGAAGTTGTAAAAAATCTTCATCAATATCAATATTATTTTCAGTAATATTGAATACCCGCTTACGCTTATCTATTACATCCCACAACATTTCATACAAATCATTGTAGGCAAATGTTCCAAAAACAAGGTCAACTTGTTTATAGGTTTCTTTAATTCTGTCAGCGATATGCTGCTGTTGTGCCATACATCCACACAAACCGATAACCAAATCAGGATTTTGTTCTTTAATGTGCTTTAAATCTCCAATAGTACCAAAAACTCTGTCTTCGGCATTTTCACGTACAGCACAGGTATTATAGATGATTAATTGAGCATTTTCAATTAAATCAGTAAAATCATATCCTACTTTGGAAAGCATACCTTTTATTTTCTCTCCGTCGCTTACATTCTGCTGACATCCGAAGGATTTTAAATATACCAAAGGTTGACTGCCTTTTTCGGCAGAATACTTTATATTGTATTCCAACAATCGCTGTAAAGCAAATTGGCTATTATCATTCATATAAATTCTCCACTTATTATTATCAGAATATACATATTAAATTATATACCTAATTGGAGATTTTGTCAATGCTTTATATTTTCACTTTTGCATATTGAAAATTAACTTATAGAAATCAAATAAAAAGCTGCATTTAGTTCATCAAATGCAGCTTTAATTATTTATTCTCTTGTTTATTACTGTATAA
>CAMWVM010000023.1 GCA_947177715.1 uncultured Ruminococcus sp. | reverse complement strand
TGGTACTATGCGCCGTGATATCGACTATGTTGTCAAGGACGGTGAAGTGCTCATTGTTGATGAATTCACGGGACGTACCATGATAGGCAGACGCTTTAACGATGGACTTCACCAGGCTATCGAAGCTAAAGAAGGCGTTAAAATTGAACGTGAGTCAAAGACTATTGCTACTATTACATACCAGAACTATTTCAGACTTTACGGAAAACTTTCAGGTATGACAGGTACTGCTCTTACGGAAGAAGATGAATTCAGAGAAATCTATAAGCTGGACGTAATTGAAATTCCAACAAACAAGCCTGTTATCAGAGATGATCACTCTGATGTTGTTTATAAAACTGAAAAGGGAAAATTTAATGCTGTTATTGAACAGATTATAAAGTGCCATGAAAAGGGACAGCCTGTTCTCGTAGGTACAGTTTCGATTGAAAAATCTGAATATCTTTCAAGGCTTTTGAAAAATAGGGGCATCAAACACGAGGTGCTCAATGCAAAATACCATGATAAAGAAGCTCAGATTGTTGCACAGGCAGGTAAATTCGGAGCCATTACTATTGCCACTAACATGGCAGGACGTGGTACTGACATTATGCTGGGTGGTAACGCTGAATATCTTGCTACTGCTCAGATGAGAAAGATGGAAATTCCGGAAGAAGTCATTGTTGAAGCTACAGGATTTGCAGAAACTGATGACAAAGCCGTTCTTGAAGCCAGAAAGGTTTACAAGGATTTATATGCTAAATATTCGGCAGAGGTTGCTGAAAAAGCTAAAGATGTTGTAAATGCCGGCGGACTTTTCATTATTGGTACTGAACGTCATGAAGCAAGACGTATTGATAATCAGCTCAGAGGACGTTCGGGACGTCAGGGTGACCCGGGTGAAAGCCAATTCTATCTTTCGCTTGAAGACGATCTTATGAGAATCTTTGGCGGCGACAGAATAACAAATATGATGGAAGCTCTCAATGTTGATGAGAATACTCCTATTCAATCAAAGATGCTGACAAATGTTATTGAGTCCTCGCAGAAGAAGATCGAAGGAAGAAACTTCAACATAAGAAAAAACGTGCTCAATTACGACGATGTAATGAACACGCAGCGTGAAATTATTTACGGTCAAAGACAAAAAGTGCTTAACGGTGAAGATATTCATGATTATATTCTCACTATGATTAAGGATTTTGTGGACAACTGTGTAAACATGTATCTGTTTGACGATGAAATCCACGATGACTGGAATCTTGAAGGTCTTAAGGATCATCTTGCAGGTATCATTACTGTCGACGATGATTTCAATTACAATGCACAGGAACTTGATGAAATCACCAAGGAAGATATTATAAACATGCTCAACGAGCGTGCAAAGTCTATTTATCAGAAGAGAGAGGACGATTTAGGTAAAGAGCTTCTTCGTGAAATTGAGCGTGTTGTATTGCTTAAGGTTGTTGACAGCAAGTGGATGGCTCACATTGATGACATGGATGAGCTTAAGAAGGGTATTGGACTTCGTTCATACGGTCAGAAGAACCCTGTTGTTGAGTATCGTATGGAAGGCTTTGATATGTTTGATGCCATGATTGATGCAATCCGTGAGGATACTGTAAGAATGTTGTTTACAATCAAGGTGCAAAAAGCCGATCCTGCTCCAAAGCGTGAACAGGTACTGAAGCCTGACGCAGGAAGCAGTCAAAGTATTACAAGAAAAGCGAAAAAGGTCGGACCTAATGAACCGTGCCCTTGCGGAAGCGGCAAGAAATATAAGAAATGCTGCGGGGCGAATAAAAACAATTAATTTTCAGGACGGTTAAACGCCGTCCTGTTTTAAACAGAATACTAAAACGTTTTCTAAAAAATCCAAAAGGAGTTTTTATATATGTCAACAGCTTTTAAAAATGCAAATATACTGCTTCCGGAAAACGCAAATATGGAAAAATGGGCGGTTGTCGCTTGTGACCAATATACTTCAGAACCTGAATACTGGGAAGGTGTTGAGGGAATAACTGAGAACAGCAAGTCTGCTCTAAATCTTATTTTACCAGAGGTTTACCTTGAGGCTGCTGATGTCGATCAGAGAATTGAAAAAATTCATGATAATATGAAAGAATACCTCAATACTCATACTTTTAAAGAATATAAGGACGCTCTTATATACATTGAACGAATTCAATCAGATGGTAAGATGAGAGCAGGAATTGTAGGCAAGCTGGATTTAGAGGATTACAGTTATCAGAAAGGTTCGACAACGCCTGTAAGGGCAACTGAAGCGACAGTTGTTGAAAGAATTCCGCCAAGACTTAAGGTAAGAAAAGGTGCGGATATTGAACTTCCGCATATTATGATTCTCATTGATGACAGAGAAAAAAGCGTAATAGAACCGCTTGAAAGCTTGAAGAGCGAAATGGAAGCTCTTTATAATTTCAAGCTAATGAAAAACGGCGGTGCAATCAGCGGATATAAATTAACAAAATACATGCAGGACAGCATTTTTGCAGCCTTGGATAAGTTAGCCGACCTTGATGAGTTTAACAGAAAATACGAACTTAATGAAAAAGCTCCTTTGGTCTTTGCTATGGGTGATGGAAATCACTCTCTTGCTACTGCAAAGGAATTTTACGAACAGCTTAAAAAGGAAAACCCAGGAAAAGATATGTCAAATCATCCTGCAAGATATGCTTTGGTTGAAATTGTAAACCTTCATTCTCCTGCACTGGAATTTGAGGCTATACACAGAATCGTGACTGATATCGACAGAACGCAGCTTTTGGCTGAAATGATTTGCAGTCTTGATTTAACTGAAGACAAGTCGGAACAGAAAATACAAATCGTCCAAGAGGGAAAAATCAAGGATATGTATATACACAATCCAACTTCAAAGCTGACTGTAGGTTCATTGCAAAACTTTCTTGACAAGTATTTGGAGGAAAACTGCGGTAAGATTGACTATATTCACGGAACTGATGTTGTAAAAAAACTTTCGATGGATAAAAACTCTGTAGGTTTTATTCTCCCTGATATGGGAAAAGAAGAGCTTTTTCCGACAGTCATATGCGATGGTGCTTTGCCAAGAAAAACCTTTTCAATGGGACACGCTGAGGATAAAAGATTTTATATTGAAGCAAGAAAAATTACGGTGTAGACATGGCATATAATTCAAAAGAGCACTGGATTCCACACTTTAAAAATCTTCAGCTTTTGCTGAAAAAGCCTACTGATATTGAAAACATCAGGACTGAACTGCAATACCTTCACAGCCAGCTTCACCAAAGAGAAGTTTATGGACTTGAAAGTCCAACTTATTATGATGAAGTTATTTCGGATTTAAATCAAAATAACTTCAATATTTGTCCTACTGCCAAAAATATGACGTCGGCATGGGATTTATGGCATATTACAAGAATTGAAGATTTGACAACCAGTATTCTGTTATGCCGAAACCGTCAAAAATTTGACGAGTTTAGATATAAATTAGGTACTGATGTTACTGACACGGGAAATGCCATGACTGATGAGGAAATATTCAGACTTGGCAGTGAACTTTCCATAGAAAATCTTCTCCTTTATCGAAAAGAAGTTGGGAAGAAAACCAAAATGTTTATTGAGCAGCTGACCATTGAGGAACTGTCGAGAAGATTTTTGAACGATGAAGTTTGCAGAATAAAAAATGAGGGAGGGGTAATCCCTCAAACCCTGTGGCTAATGGATTATTGGGGAAAGAAAACCGTTTCGGGAATTATAACTATGCCAATGACTAAACATCAGATCATACATCTGAATGATGTTCGTGATATCATATTAAAATATAAGAAAAATCGAAAAAGGAGTTAATGCTATGTTCATTGAAGAAGTAAAAAACGAACTTGAAAATCATATCGTACCATTCTGGAGCGGACTTAAGGATGAAGAAAACGGCGGGTTCTACGGATACATGGGTTATGACCTGAATGTGGATAAAAAGGCAGACAAGGGTGTTATTCTCCACTCCCGTATTCTTTGGTTCTACTCAAAATGTTATAGTGTGCTGAAGGACAAAAAGTGTTTGGAGCTTGCAAATCATGCGTTTGAATTTGTGAAGAACCACAGCATTGATTATGATAACGGCGGAGTTTACTGGATGCTTGATTATAAGGGCAATCCTGTTGACACAATGAAGCACACTTACAATATTGCCTTTGCAATTTATGCTTTAAGTGCATATTACAATGCAAGCGGAGAAAAATTTGCTCTTGATTTGGCATATAAGCTTTTTGATGATATTGAAACAAATACTTTAGATGAATATGGTTACAGAGAAGCCTTTTCAAAGGATTGGAAACTTATTTCCAATGATGCACTTTCAGAAAACGGACTTATGGCTGACAAGACTATGAACACTATTCTTCATCTTATTGAGGCTTACACAGAGCTTCTCAAAGCCGGCAAAAACCCAAGAGTTGAATCACGTTTAAGATTCCTTCTTTCACAGGTTTCTGATAAGGTTTTTGACGCTGATAATGATATGTTAAAGGTCTTTTTTGACACAAAGCTGGAGGTTATCGGTGACATTCATTCTTATGGTCATGATATTGAAGCCACTTGGCTTGTGGATCTTGCTTGTGAAACAATCGGCGATAAAGAGCTTATGGAGAAGTTCAAGAACTTAAATTTGAGAATTTCCGAAAACATTTATAATCTCGCATATGAAGGCGGTGCACTTAACACCGAAAGAGATAAGGATTATATAGAGAAAAAGCGTGTATGGTGGGTACAGGCTGAATCTGTAGTAGGATTTATTAACGCTTATCAAAAGAGCGGCGATGAAAAATATCTTGATGTTGCAAAGGAAATCTGGGAATATATAAAGGTTGGTATGATCGATAAGCGTGAGGGTTCAGAATGGTTTAACGAGGTTGGTTTTGACGGAAAGCCTTTTGAACACAAGGAAATCGTGGGTCCTTGGAAGTGCCCATATCATAATGGCAGAATGTGTCTTGAGGTTATCAGCAGAGGTATTGAATAATGTATAAATACGAAACACATCTGCACACTGCCGAAGCAAGCGGCTGCGCTACTGCAAGCGGTTCGGAACAGGCAAGAAGATACAAAGACGAGGGTTACGACGGAATAATTGTTACTGATCATTTTTTCAATGGTAATAGTGCTATTCATAACTATTATGATTGGTATGACCGTGTAAGGCAATTTTGTAAAGGTTATGAAAATGCCAGAGAAGAGGGAGAAAAAATAGGTCTTAAGGTTTTCTTTGGCATCGAATATACTTATTTTGGAGCAGATTTGCTAACTTACGGTGTGGACTTGGACTGGCTTTATCAGAATAACAATGTTATGGATATAAGCGTTTACGAATACATCAAGCGTGTGCATGACGCAGGCGGAATTGTTGTTCACGCCCACCCATTCAGAGAAGCCGATTATATTAAAGAAATAAAGCTAATGCCCAACTGGGTCGACGGTGTTGAGGTTTATAACGCAGGAAATAAAAAGGAAGAGTTTAATGAACGTGCTCTTTGGTATGCACAGCAGTATGATTTGCCGCAGACTGCCGGAAGTGACAATCATCATCTTTCCTCCGCACGATTAAGCGGTGTGTTGTCTGAAACTCCGTTTGAAGATATTAAAGATTACATTAACGCAGTAAGAAACAGAACACTTTCAGGTATTATTATACCGGATTAAATTAAGGGATGATTCTATGAAATTAAATAAAATTATTACACTTATTACTTGTTTAGCAATGGGACTGTGCTGTTTTACTGGCTGTTCTAATAGTGCCGAAGAGTCAAAGGACAATAACAAAATAGAGGAAAAGGCCATGGAAATTCGTGATATATCGGCAAAAGAGCTTGTAGCAGAAATGAAAATAGGCTGGAACTTGGGTAATACTCTTGACGCAACCGGAGCCGAAGGACTTGCTGCTGAAACTTCATGGGGAAATGCAAAAACTCGGGAAGATATGTTTGCCCTCCTGAAAAACACAGGGTTTAATGTAGTAAGAATTCCTGTTACATGGGACAGTCACATGGACAGCGATTATAATGTTGATCCTGAATGGATGGCAAGAGTAAAAGAAGTTGTAGACTATGGCATTAACAATGATATGTTTGTAATTCTTAACACTCATCATGAAGAATGGTATTATCCAACGAAAGAAAATAAGGATGAAGATATTAAGCAGTTAAAAGCGCTTTGGGAACAAATCGCTGAAGAATTTAAAGGATATGACGAACATCTTATTTTTGAAGGACTTAATGAACCAAGACTTCGTGATACAGCAATGGAATGGACGGGAGGTACTCCTGAAGCACAGGAAATTATAAATGAATATGAGCAGGTATTTTATGATACCGTGAGAAATTCAGGGGGGAATAATAGCAAGCGTCATTTAATGATCACTGGATATGCTGCATCTTCACAAAGCTCAAGTCTTCAGGCCATTAAGATTCCTGAAAATGATAATAAAATTATTATTTCTGTACATGGCTATCTTCCATATTCATTTGCGCTTGATACAAAGGGAACTGATAAGTTCGACGCAAATTCAGATGCTGTTTCCATAGATAGTCTGCTCTTAAATCTGGATTCTATGTTCCTTAGTCAGGATATTCCTGTTATAATTGGTGAATTCGGATGTGTTAATAAGGATAACTTAGAGGACAGAATTGAATGTTCAAAGTATTATATTTCTGCGGCAAAAAGCTATGGTATTCCATGCATTTGGTGGGATAACGGCAGCTTCGTAGGAAGCGGGGAGAATTTTGGACTCATGGACAGGCAGGCACCGGCTGAGTGGAAGACGTCTGCACTGGTTAATGCAATGATAGAATGTGTAAAATAACTAATTAATGCGTAACTTTTGGTTACGCATTAATTAGTTGTATATAAAATTTTTTACATTTTTAAAATGCTATTGAAATGGTAATTTAGTTGTGATATAATTAAAGAAAAAATATAGAAAGGATTTATTAAATGGCAACAAAAACAGCAACAAAACGTCAGAAAAAAACAAAAAGAAAACCATATATTATTCCGCTTATATTAACTATTTGTATTTTAGTTTTAATTATTGCTTTTTTAATTACAGCTTTAGTTGTTGGAAATTCAAAATATAAAAACAAGTTTATTCCGAACACATTTATCAATGATGTAAATGTTAGCGGTCAGAGCTTGAGCGAAGCAGTTTCTCTTTTTGAATCTCTTGATATACCAAGTGATCTTGTTATTATAAAGCATGACGGTTCAACAGTTAGCATACCTGTAAAAAACCTAGGTTTTACCAGTGATACATCTGACAAAGTAAAAGAGATTTATGACAAGGTTAAAACTGAAAAATGGTATAAAGGCATTTTTAATGAAAAGCATTTTACCATTAAAGGCAATTCTGCATATGATTCAAAAAAGCTTGAGTCAACATTAAAATCTACTGATTTTGGCAAGGAAAAGAACAAGAATGCTGAAATTGTATTTCAAGATAACAAATATATAATAAAAGATGCTGTTCAGGGTGATGAGCTGGATATTGACAAGCTGATAAAATATGTTTCTTCTCAGCTTGATGAAGGGAATTTTAATATCAATGCCGTAGACTCAGGTTGTTATATTGAGCCTAAAGTAAAGTCAGAAAACCTTAAGGCACAATTTGACAAGCTAAATCAGATGTATAGCATGAAGATTGAATATGACTTTGACTATACTACCGAAACTTTTACAGGCGAAAAGCTTATGGATATGGTTAAGGTGGATAAAAAAGGCAATGTTACAGTTGATAAAGATAAAGTAGCGAAATATGTTGAAACACTTGCTAAAAAGTATGATACATATAATACCGAGAGAAAATTCAAGGCAACGCTTCAGGGTAACATAACAGTTCCAATAAGTGACGACGCAAGATATGGCTGGTGGATTTACAAAGACGAAACCTGTGATCAGCTTTTGGATCTTATTAAAAAAGGCAAGGACGCAAAGGTTGAACCTATTTATTATCAGGATGGCAGTTTTGTTTATACCGGAATGAAAGGTGCCCGTACTGCTGACAGCGATATAGGAAATACTTATATTGAAATTGATTTGACTAATCAGACTTTGTGGTATTATAAAAACGGCAAGAAACTTTGGGAATGCGGTATAGTTTCAGGACAGACAACGTCAGCTGCAAGAACTACTCTCCCCGGAGTATATAAGCTTTGGGATAAGCAAACAAACTTCCGTATGAAATCAAGCAACTCGGATGGAGAACGTTGGGATACGACCTGTTCTTATTGGAATAACGTTTCACTCTGTGGTATTGGACTCCACGATTCACAGTGGCGAGGAACGGCTGTTGGCGGCGAAATATATAAATACAACGGTTCTCACGGATGTATCAACATGACACTGGAAAGTGCAAAATACATTTACGACAACGTTGAATATGATACTCCTGTAGTTATGTATTACTAATGACAAATAAAAAAATACCGTTCGGATAAAAACCGAACGGTATTTTTTACATCAATATATTAATAAGAACTGGAACTGCATATATAAGGCATATAGCAACAATGGAGATTGTTATCACAATACTGTGAGAAACGCTTTTCAGCGTATCTGAATATACAATTTTCTTTCTAAAAATCACATATGCTGCTGTCAGACCTATTCCTATGATCGTAACAATTAAGCCTGCAGCAAAGCCTTTTGGCATGTATGTTACAACGATATTGTTTTCTCCTTCCTGTAAAGGGAATGAAATAAATGAAGAGAATGCTTTTTGATAGTCTATCTTTTCTCCGTTTATTTTAATTTTAAATCCATCGTTATAAGGAACGCTGAGGAAACACGATTCTCCTGCGTTAGCATTACAGCTTCCGGTCAGTGTTCCACCATCACGCTTAAAATCTACATAGCTTGTATTATTCAAGGCTGTATCAAGAGCATTTTCATCAATACCAAAAACACCAAATGATGAACAGGAGATATTTTTCTGTAGATTTACTTGAATCGCAACTTGTTCATTTTCAAATTCGCCCAGATAGAGCACTCCGTTATTTTTATTATAAGGATAGCTTGATTGAATGGTCGTGCCGTTTACAGTTACCGAGAAACTGTTGTAAATAGGCTCGCTCAAGTTGTTTGTCAGTTTATCGAAGCAATCAAAATATAGTTTTTGTCGGCCTGAAACGTTTATGTTATAAAATAAACTTCCTGAACCTGAAAAGTTGTAATTACCGCCTATGGAAAGAGAATCGCTTTTTGAAACATAATCATATTTTATTACTGCATCATCACTTCCAAAAAGCGAGGAGTATAGATATTTCTGAACATCAGAACGTTCATAGCCCTCTGGTATTTCCTCTTTATCTGTAAGGCCTTGGGATGTTACAAGCCCCAGTCCTGTGTTTCTGTCAGTTTTCTGAATGTGATATCTGTTATTAGTGTAAACCGTTTCTCTTTGGTCAAGATTATCTGTTATTTCATAATCTGCACACAGCAAAGCGTCAGTCAGCGATGTTCCTCCGCATGAGCCTATTTCCATCCAAACTGAGGTATAGCCTAAGCGTTTCATAGTAAACATATAGTCTTCATCAGTCAGCGATGTATAGTGGCTCAATGACGGATATCCCAAACTTCCCACAAGGTTATAATCAAATAATTTTGACGAGGTTTTTACCCTGTAAAAGCTGTCGTCCTCAATCTTGTCTGCCAGTTCAAGTGCTGATTGCTGAGATTGGACGTTATGTGGGTTATTTTGTGATGGTGAAAGCATATATATTCTTGCATTAGAATAGGTTTCAGCAAGAGCAACAATACAAATAAGCACCACAAAAACCTGTTTAAGCATAAATCCGTGTTTATATAACAGATATATAACCCCATAGCATACAACTGTAATCACGAATAACTGCAAAAGACCACGGAAAGAACCCTCATTTCCCCAAAGAGTCTGTGTGTAATTAGTCAGAGTCTGATAGTTGTCTGTTATATATTGTTGACTGAATGTAATGTAGATATAAATCATTATACCTGAAATGGCAAGAGATATTAGCAAGTGAGTGTTACCTCTAAATATCGGCTTTTTACTTAAAAAACCTGCACAGCATACAAGACCCAAGAACATTGTAATAAAACCATATCTCATAGGGAATGACATGTAACTTCCCGTATGCCACATTTTATTTATGGGTTCAATGATTAATGGAATTAAAGTTAGAATAAAAAGATAAAGATACATATTCTGTTCTTTTTCTCTTTTTACACCGCTGAAAGCATTTATAATAACCGTTACAAAAACAAAGGCTGTGCAGAAAACAAGGGGCAGGGTCGTATAATAATCTGTAATAAACTTTGAGTTGGCAATGTTTTCAATAATTGATTCGCCTCTGCCTGAAGTAAGATATTGCATAAAGCAAGGAATCCAAACAATTGCGGATATTAATGCAGCCGCCAGAGAGCCTCCGAGAAAGTGAACGCATGCTTCTTTTGTTTCGCTTTTACTGTGCATAAGCACATAAATTCCCATAAAAAGAAGCAGGAACACAACCATCATATAGCTTATGTAATAGTTGACTATAACAGTTGCTGCAAGAACTATTACATAAGGCAAAACCTTGCCCTTATTCACCATTAAATTAAGGGAAAGCAAAAGCAAAGGTAAAAGATACATCATATCAAGCCATATAATATTTTGATAAAATATCATGCCGTAACCGCATACGCCATACATAAAGCTAATGATAACTGCAATGAATGTGTCAAGCTGCTTGTGACAGGTTTTGAAGTATATCATTGCGGTAAGAGATGCGGTCATCATCTTAAGCATTACAAGGATATTTACAAAAAGTATTATATTAGACTTTTCCACAAACTTTACTAAGAACGTAAAGGGACTTGAAAGAAAGAAAAAGAATACGCCCCAGAAATTCATTCCACCGGCATTTTCAAAATTAAGAAACATACTGCTCTTTCCGTCTAATATATCCTTAAAGTCTATCATAAGCGGAATGGTCTGCTGATTCATATCACACCATGAAACGCTTCCTTCACCAAACGGATAGAGGTACCCAACATAATAAGCGTATAATATAATACACATGACTAAAATCGGTGGAAAAGCAAAAGGCAGAATATTTAATACCTTGTTTTTTGCCGAACTGCTTGGCGGCTGTGTGTCTTTCTTTTTGGAAACCGTGTTTTTTGTCTGTCTTTTCATATTAATGACCATTACTTCCGATAGGAAGCACATCCTCCTTTTTTAATCTTATCTTAATCTATTCTCCGCATATTTTAACAATAGCATTAGCATACATATTTAGATTATATTTAAATGTTTCAATAGAAATGTGCTCATCTGCGCCGTGCATGTTGTTTTGTTCTTCAGGGAATTCTGCGCCGAAAGCAACGCCGCCCTCGGTATTATGAACATAAGTTATGCCACCCTCAGCAAGACATTCTCCATCTTCGCCTTTGACATCACGATATACTTCAAGGAGAGCCTTTACAAGCGGGCTGTCCTCAGGTACATAATGAGGCTCCATACCGTCAATATTGGTAACAAGCATGTCAGATTTTTTCAAAGAAACTTTAATTATATTTGAAATTTGCTCTAACGTTTTGTCTATCGGAAAACGGATATCAATTCCGCCGATAATATTTTTGCCGTCAAAGTTTAATATCGTCAACGCACAGGTCATTTCACCAGAAACATTATCTGAGAATCCCAATCCCGCAGATTTTCCGTTGCATTCTCCATGAGGGAAGAGCATTGCCAGCTTTTCTGCATCTTTGCAACCAAGATAAGCTAACATCTTCAGTAAAGCTGTTACAGCATTTTCTCCACGCTCAGGTCTTGATCCGTGAGCAGATTTTCCTGTTATAACAAAAGATATTTCTTCATCGTCTTCAATGTCAATGTCACAGTCTGTATTCATCATTTCAAATGCTTTTGCTAAATCATCTGCTGATATACCTTTGCATATGCACTTTGCTTTATCTGGAATTGCATTTATTACAGTTCCGCCTTTTATGCTTTTGACTTCAAAATCACTTTTGCCATGCATATTAACTTTTCCTGAAAAATTCAGATGAACCATGCCTTTTTCACAGTTAAGAACGGGAAATGTACCGTCAGGAGTGAAAACCATGGGAGGAAACTTTTCTTGTCTTTCATAATATTCAATGTCCTGACAGCCACCCTCCTCATTTCCTCCGAAAATAACACGGAAATTGTCTTTTATGGGAATACCCAAATCTTTTATGCACTTCACGGCATAAAGCACTGCTACAG
>CAMWVM010000022.1 GCA_947177715.1 uncultured Ruminococcus sp. | reverse complement strand
GAGCCATTATGTTTTTAGTAGGAGTAGAATCTCCCACTAAAAATGTCAGCTGAAGCTGACCCTACCACGTTGAAAACGGGCAAGCCCTTATTTGAAAAAATTATTGTCACAAAACTTTTTTACGCCTACGCTATTGAATAAAAATCTGCCATATGTTATAATATTTTTGATATATAGATTTACATGAAAGGACAATGAATTTATGCTGATGAACACTCTTGCGGCAATGACTTTTGGTCTTGTGCTTAATATGATAGCAGGAAAACCAAGATTTTTCTTTGGACTTGAAAATCTTATGATTTCAACTGCAAAGCGTATGCAAAACTTTTTAAAAAGACATTATCAGGACACTTCTGAAGCACAGGAAATGGCAGGGGGTGCAATGCTGTTTTTTATGCTTTTAATTTTTGCAGGAATTCCTCTTGTCTTAATTATACTTGCTTATATCTTCGTGCCTGTAATAGGTGTTATTTTTGAAGGTGTTTTATTTTGGTTTACTCTTAATATAAAGAATACCCGTATCAGTGCATATAAAATTATGCGTGCTGTAAGAGCAGGAAGACTTGAGGACGCACAGAAAAGATTATCCTATATGATAGATAAAGATTGCTCAGATATGGATATGGACACAATTATTAAAAATACTATAGAAAAAGTAGCCGACCGATGTGTCAACGGCGGTTTCTCTCCTATCTTTTATATGACTATTCTTGGAGGTTTTGGTGCAGTTTTTTATAAAACTGTATGTATACTTAACAGCGAAGCGAGAAAAAATAAAGAAGACTATGTTGACTTTGGAAACGGAATCAAAAAGCTATGGAATATCCTCGGATTTGTTCCGTCAAGAATTGGTGCAGCAATACTTAAGCTTGATGTAAAATTTCTGTCCCTTGATAGAAATAATGCGAGAAATATATATAATCGTGATAATTCCGCTGCTTCTCCCGCATTTTTAGGACAAGCAAGATCTGTTATCGCAGGTGCACTGGATATCCAGTTGAATAAAGATGAATATTACGATGGCATGATTATGCGTGAACGTTCTATAGGCGATTCGATTAAACCTTGCGAAGCTAATGATATATATTGGGCAAATCAGCTTTTCTATGGCAGTGTGTTCATGTTTTTTGTGCTTTTTGCACTTATCAGACTGTTGTTATTTTTAATTTTTTAAGGTGGGTACCTAAATGGGATTAATTCATGTATATTGCGGCGACGGCAAGGGAAAAACAACTTGTGCATTGGGACTTGCTTTAAGAGCCGCCGGTGCAGAAATGAATGTGGTAATTATTCAGTTTTTAAAAGGCTCTGATACTTCCGAGCTTTTATCGCTGAGAAATATTCCTCAAATTTGTGTCTTGCGAAATACTCAGGATTATGGCTTTGTCAACAGCATGACGCCCCAACAGCTTGAGGAAGTAAAACAAATGCATAATAGTAACCTTGAAAATGCCTTGAGTCTTATAGAAACAGGAAAATGCGACCTGCTTATATTGGACGAGTTGACATATGTTTATGATATGAAGCTTATTGATACAGAAAAAATAAATGAGCTTATTCAAAATAAACCTGAAAAGCTTGAGCTTGTTATCACAGGCAGAAATCCAAGCAGTGTTATTATGGACAATGCGGATTATATTACAGAAATGAAAGCAATACGACATCCTTTTGATAAAGGTGTCTGTGCAAGAAAAGGTATAGAGTTTTAATGAAAAGAATGCGCTCTTTTGAGCGCTTTTATTTTGAAAAAATAATATTGTTGTTAATTATGCACAAAAATAAGACATAACTTTTTAAATCTATAGACAAATGAAAATAATTATGGTATAATAATCTTAATAAGTAATAAGAAAAATATGCCCCGTGCAAATATTTCTTATTCAGAAAACTGCGGACTTTTAATTGTTCCTTGTGAAAACTTCGCAGTTTTCTTACGTTATAGAAAGGAACCTGATAATGCTGCATGAAAAATCCTGTGGTGCCATTGTGTATAGAAAATATCATGGCAATACAGAAATATTACTCATTAAGCATGTAAACAGCGGGCATTGGTCCTTCCCCAAAGGACACGTCGAAGGTAATGAAACTGAAATTGAAACTGCAAAAAGGGAGATCATGGAAGAAACGGGGATTGACGTAAATCTTGACCCTACTTTCCGTGAAATCGTTACCTATTCACCTAAAAAGGATACACAGAAAAATGTGGTGTATTTTATCGCAAAAGCTAAAAATACCGACTATGTTCCTCAGGAAGAGGAAATTGCTGAAATCCGATGGGTTGAAATAGATCGAGCAGGATATGTTTTGTCCTATGAAAATGACCGCAGTATAGTTAATAAAGCCAAGAAGTTTATTATCTGAGCTTGCTGACTATCATGCAAATACTAAATTAAGCTGTTTTGTAAATTTACGAAACAGCTTTTCTTTTTTCTTGTATTGCAGTTTAAATAAACTTGTGATATAATAAATTTAATTTGAAGGTAAAGTTATATGTTTTAATAAGGGCTATCAGTCGTTTGTTATTAGATAAGGAGTATTTATGTCTACAATTTGTGCAGTTTCTACCCCCCTTGCTCAGGGAGGACTTTCAGTGATAAGAATAAGCGGTGATAATGCTATTGATATCGCTGAAAAAATATTTTCGCCTTTTGGTGAAAAACAGGTAAGAGCTATGTCAGGTCATACCTGTGCCTATGGAAAAGTTATGAATCCGGAAAATAACAGACAGATAGACGACGCAGTTCTTACAGTCTTTATTGCTCCCAAATCCTATACAGGAGAGAATGCAGCGGAAATCTCCTGTCATGGCGGAGTATATATCACAAAAGAAATTTTGCGTCTGTGCATTGCTCAGGGTGCTGTGCTTGCAGAAAAAGGCGAGTTTACAAAGCGTGCCTTTTTAAACGGAAAACTTTCCCTCACTCAAGCTGAATCAGTTATGGAACTTATCTCAGCTCAAGGAGAGTATGCGTTAAGATCAGCTAATCTTACAAGAGAAGGCAGACTATTTAAAGATATTTCTGCCGCCGCTAAAGAGCTTGTGAGAATCCTTGGGGAGCTCGGCGCATGGGTGGATTATCCCGAAGAAGATTTGCCTGATGTTGAAGAATCAGCATTGTCAGAATCCCTTTCACAGATTCTTACAGTAGTAAATCGTATTTTAAATGACTATGACAACGGACTTTTGCTTAGAAACGGCGTGGATACTGTAATTGCAGGCAAACCCAATGTTGGAAAATCTACGCTTATGAATATGCTTTTGGGATATGACAGATCAATAGTAACCGATATCGCAGGAACTACCCGTGACGTTATTGAAGAAACTGCAAAGTTAGGAGAGCTGACTTTAAAGCTTTCTGATACCGCAGGAATCAGAGATACCGAAAACAAAGTTGAACAGCTTGGTGTGGAACTGGCAAGAAAGCGTATCGAAAACTGTTCTTTGGTTATGGCTGTTTTTGATACGTCAAGACCTTTGGATGATGAGGATATAGAGCTTTTAGAATATATTTACAGACTTAAAAAGAATCTTATAATTATCCTTAATAAATCGGATTTAGAGCCTTGCATTAAACCTGACATAATGAAAAAATACAGTCCCCATATCATAACAATATCAGCGAAATTCAACGAGGGCATGGAAGAAATACAGAAAACAGCAGAGAAAATTTTCTCTCTTAATAATTATGACCCCGATTCAACAATTTTTGCAAATGAAAGACAAAAGTCCTGTGCCGAAACAGCAAAGCAGTATATCGAAAAAGCTTTAGAAGCACTTAAAACGGGAGCAACCCTTGACGCTGTTACCGTTACCATAGACTATGCAGCAAATGCGCTGCTTGAACTGACAGGTGAAAAAGCGTCGGAAGCAGTTGTTAATGAAGTGTTCTCAAAATTCTGCGTGGGCAAATAAGCTTAATATAATAATAGAGGGATACGATACTGTGTTCCTCTATTTGTTTTTTTAACTCTACTATTAGTCGATTGACAATAATAAATTCGTAATTTATACTGTTAATCAGGAGGTGTAAATAATGGACTGTGAAAAAATAGGATCGCTGATCTGTAAATTACGTAAAGGAAAAGGGATGACGCAAAAACAGCTCGGGGATAAACTTCACCTTAGTGATAAAACCATTTCTAAATGGGAGAGAGGCTTGGGATGTCCGGATATCTCATCACTTCATTTGCTTTCAGATATTTTAGGTGTTAATACAGAAAAAATACTTCTCGGAGAATTAAATTCAAAGGAGTTTGACGGAGGAAATATGAAAAAACTAAAATTCTATATGTGCCCTGACTGCGGAAATATAATCACTTCAACAAGTAGTACAGAAATTTCTTGCTGCGGAAGAAAACTGACAGCATTGGTTCCACAGCATTGCGATGATAAACATTCGGTTAAGTCAGAAATTATTGATGATGAATGTTATGTAACTATTGATCATGAAATGACTAAAAATCATTACATTAGCTTTGCAGTATATGTTTCATGGGATAGGTATTATCTTGTAAAATTATATCCTGAACAGGAGTGTTCGGTAAGATTTCCAAGATTATCTGAGGGAAAGCTATACTTTTGCTGTAATGAACACGGTCTTTTTATTAGTTAAAATAAAAAGCGCTGCCATGTGATAATATGGCAGCGCTTTTTTGTTATTCTTTTTTATTTTTATCCGACAGCGACAATGCCTGCATTTTCCGTTCATAAGCATCTCTCTCGTGTATATTATCTGCGAAAGGCACTTCATTACTTTCTGCTGGCAGTGAATCTGCATTTTTAAATACAAACTTCAAAAAAATCGGAGTGAGTATTGTTGTCGCAACAACCATAATAACTATAGGAGTAAATACTTCATTTCCCATAAGACCAGATACCTGCCCCTTAGTTGCTACAATAAGAGCAACTTCTCCTCGGGATATCATGCCCGTTGCAATCTGAAGCGATTCTTTGTTTGTATATCTGCAAACCTTTGCTCCTAAACCGCATCCCACAATCTTTGCAAGGATTGCAACAATAAGTAAAACTATTGTGAATGCAATCATCATTCCGGACATGCTTATTCTCGTCATCTTAAGACCTATGCTCGCAAAAAATACTGGTGATAAAAGCATGTACGACAAGGTTTCAAATCTGTTTGATACATATTTAACGCCTGTGCTGTTTGAAATTGCAAGACCGGCTACAAATGCACCGGTGATATCTGCAACACCAAAAAACTCTTCAGCAACATAAGACATTAACAGACAGAACACAAAGGAAAGCATTACATGACGGCGAAGATCTTTGTTGTCACGATTTCTCCATCTAACAAATACGAAGTGATAAAGTAAAGCCGCAGCTATCGCAAAAACAAAGAAACCTAAAATCTTAAGAAGAACCATTCCAACGTTTACACCCGTTCCTGCTAAGGATGTTACTATAGTAAGAGCAATAATTCCTAAGATGTCATCAATAATTGCAGCGCCCAGGATTGCGTTTCCTGCACGGGTTGAAAGCTTGCCCATCTCTTTAAGCGTTTCAACAGTGATTGAAACTGAAGTTGCCGTTAGAATAATGCCTATAAAAATATGCTGTAAGGTTGAAGATGTTGGAAGATTATCTCCCTGTCCCACGTTGAATCCCCAAGCCAGCAAATAACCGCCGACAAGCGGAACAATTACTCCAAGTAGAGCAATAATAAAAGAGGCCTTTCCTGTCTTCTTCAGCTCTTTTATATCAGCCTCAAGACCTGCTGTGAACATAAGAACAATTACACCAAGTTCAGAAAGGCTTACAAAAAAATCAGTTTCCTTAACTATTCCCAAACAAGCAGGCCCAAGAATTAGTCCTGCGCAAAGGGCACCAACCACCTGTGGAAGCCTTATCTTTTTAGTAAGCAACCCAAGCAGCTTAGTTGAAAATAAAATTACCGCTAGAAAAAATATATAATCGTATTCCATAATAATATCTCCTTTTGACAAGATCTCTTATTGCGTTGCAAAACTAAAGTAAATTTTCTGCAAAACGACATCAAGTCAACTATTAAATATTATATTCTTATTTTTTTTAGCTGTCAACCACTTTAAAAATTTTTAAATAATATTTTAATAATTTATGTGTGAAATTTGCACAAACTTGTATTTAAAATATCAACTTTTTAGTAATTTTGATAATGCAAAATAAAATAAATTATGTCAAAAATCCATCGTCAGAGTATAATAATAATGACCATACCTAACGTAAAAGTACAAGCATGAAAGGATTTTTGATATATGAAGAACATAGACTATGACCGAGAAAAAGCTGTTGCCTATGCTGAAAAGTGGGCATATAAACGAAACCGCCAATACCTTGATTTTGAGAATATTGGCGGTGATTGTACAAATTTTGCATCCCAGTGTATCTTTGCAGGCTGCGAAGTGATGAATTATACCAAAACATTCGGCTGGTATTATAATTCCCCCAACGACCGAGCTCCTGCCTGGACAGGTGTTGGATATCTTTATAACTTCCTCATTAATAATAATAGCGTCGGACCCTATGCAGAGGAACGGAACTTAGCCGATGCTCAAATTGGAGATATCGTCCAGCTTGGTACTTCCGAAGGCTCTTATTATCATTCACCCGTCGTCGTTGCTGTGAAAAATAATATCATATACGTTGCAGCTCATACCTTTGATACCTATATGCGGCCGCTAACAAGCTATGTATATGATAAAGCACGACTTATCCATATCTTAGGTGCGAGAAAGTGGGATTAATCCTTTAGTACGCTTTCAATAGCTTTAATTTCGTCAGACGTAAATTCAGTTTTGTAAACAGCTTGAACATTTTCTTTTATCTGTTCTGAACGGCTTGCGCCGATTAAAACAGTGGTAACCTTGCCCTCTCTCAATACCCATGAAAGCGCAAGCTGTGAAAGCTTTTGCCCCCTGTTACGAGCAATATCATTCAAAGCGTTAAGTTTTTTCAGCATATCGTCATTAAGTTCGGTTCCAATCCATGTGTTGCCCTTACCAACTCTTGAGTCAGCAGGTACGCCGTTTAAATATCTGTCCGTAAGAAAACCTTGATATAAAGGTGAAAATACTGCAAGACCAATTCCTTCTTCAAATGCAAAGTCACGAAGTCCGTCATCTTCAATCCAGCGATTTAGCATGGAATAAGAGGGCTGATTGACAATGAACGGCGTTTTAAGCTCACGAAATATTTCCATCATTTTTTTCGTATCATCTTTGTTGTAATTGGAAATACCCACATATAATGCCTTGCCTTGCTTTACTGCGAAATCAAGCGCAAGTGCCGTTTCCTCCATAGGAGTCTTTGGATCTCTTACATGATGATAGAAAATGTCCACATAGTCAAGCCTCATGCGTTTCAGCGATTGATCAAGAGAAGATAAAAGATATTTCCTTGACCCGTTTTTATCACCATATGGACCAGGCCACATATCATATCCTGCCTTGGTTGATATACAAAGCTCATCACGATAATTACGCATACCTCTGTCTAAAATCAAACCAAAGTTCTCTTCAGCCGAACCGTTGTATGGACTGCCATAATTATTTGCAAGATCAAAATGAGTAATGCCCAAATCAAAAGCAGTGTGACACATTTTTTCCATGTTTCCGAAACTATCCCGATAACCGAAATTCTGCCATAATCCAAGTGAAACAGCCGGCAGCTTTAATCCGCTTTTGCCGCAACGGTTGTATATCATTTTTTCATACCTTTTTTCGTTTGCTATATACATATTAATCAAATCCTTTCAGTTTTGTTTTTGTACTTATGAAAAAAGCTGCCTATATCATGGCAGCTTTCTTCATAATAAAGGAAGATAATGAAAAAGAAAATATGATTTATTCTTCGGGTTCTTTTATGTCAATGTAGGCTTTCATAAGACTTACAGCACCCTGAATTCCGGTTTTGGAGGAGTTTATGCAAAGATCATAATTTTTAGCTGCTCCCCATTTCATGTCGGAATAATAATTGTAATAATTAGCCCTGCGCTTGTCAGTCTTTTTTATAAAATCTTCAACCTTGTTTTTTTCAATGTCGTATCTTTCAAGAATTCTTTTTTTCTTCTCTGCCATGTTACCCATTACAAAGAAGTTAATAACATTTTCATTGCCCTTTAAAACATAGTCTGCACATCGTCCTACAATTACACAAGGACCATTTTCAGCTATGCGTTTTATTGTTTCAAACTGAGCAAGAAATATTCTGTGATTAAGCGGCATCTCAGGATTGATTCTTCCATCAGCCGTGACAGGATAGGTACCCATTACAAGGGAATAAAGAAAGCTGTTTGTATAGCTTTCATCATGAGTGACAAAAAGCTCCTTGCAAATTCCGCTTTCCTTAGAAGCAAGCTCTAAAAGCTCTTTATCATAAAAAGGAATACCCAGCTGTTCTGCAAGAGTTTTTCCTATTTCACGTCCGCCGCTTCCGAATTCACGGCTTATAGTAATAATTGATCTCATAAAACAGCCTCCCATCAAGTGTAATATAATAATACACATATTTTATTATATTATATATTATAACACATCTTTTGTATTTTGTATACAAAAAAATAAAAAAACATTTCACAAATTTATGCGTTTTTACTTGTGCATTTTTACAATATTTTAAAACGATTTGTTTTATATCTTTTTTATGCTTTGTCAACAGCAGTATTTAGTTTCATAATTACCTAAATCAAAACAGTGTTAGTTGATTGTCTATCCAGCTTTCCTGCTTCGCATCGTGAATTTTATCGCTCGTATGCAAATTACCAATCAAAAGTGGAGAGTCAGGGTTGTGATTCCTCATGTTTCTTCTTACCGCCTGTACATCATTATTGGCATAGCAGTATCTGCATAAATGACCGCAGGTATCATATTCTCCGATATCACTTCCAAGCAAACAACTGCATTCACTGCGCAGGGATTTCTTTTTAGGTGCATTCAGTTTCATTCCCAGTGCAGTTTCGTAAGTCTGAACAGTCATACATCCGCTGCAATCTGCACCGTAACGTTCAAGCTCTCTACCCTCTGCACAAGGCTTTATCGTTATTCCATATTTTCTGCCGGTTTCAACAAAAGCTTTGCCTATGGAAAGTCGATCAGCATAATTAACCTCGCTTACCTGAGGAAAATTCCTAAGTACCTTTTTATAAAGATCAATAAAGCTGATAACGCAAACTTCTGTGTACCCTGCAAGATATTTTGCCATTTTTTCAAAATCGGAAATATGCCGTTCCAACGTATACTTTTCATCAATAAAAATTGGGTCGTATCGCCAACCTATTGAGTTAATACCCACAATGTCAGACAGTCTGCGAAAATCCGCCATTACTTTCTCCTTGGGAGGAACATTTGGTTCAACATCCCTGCCGTATGAAGTAATTGTCACAAACCAGTATTGACCATAGGGTTTCAGTAAATCCATGTATTCAAACATAGGAGCAGGATTTTTCGTGCAAAAGCTTATCAGATCAACCACATCAGGTGATATTCTGTACCTCGTTACATTCTCTGGATTATAGGGATTCCGTACCAAAACAAAGCCCTCTTTCAGTCTGTTTGCAAACCACCTTGAGTAAAATGCGGGTATATCCGTTCTCATTCCCGTCTGTAAAATCATCTTCTGCACCTCTCTTTATTTTATATTATATAGAATTATTGCTAAGATTTCAACCTGTTATCCCAACTGTTTTAATGCTTTTATCTTGAAATATAACGGTTTTTGTGTTATACTTAATATGAAATATTATGTTAAAAAGGACTTTGGAATGGAAAAAGTTAAAATTGGTAATGTCAAAATTGAAAAATCCGCTGCCCTTGCCCCTATGGCGTCTGTGGCTGATAAATCCTATAGACTGCTGTGCAAAGAATTCGGTGCAAGCTATTTAGTCAGCGAAATGATATCCTCAAAGGGGCTTTGCTTCGGCGATAAAAAAACTGCAAGGCTTTGTGAAATCGAGAGCGAAGAGCGCCCAATGGCACTGCAGCTTTTTGGAGAAGAGCCTGTGTATATGGGAAAAGCAGCATATATACTCAATCAGTATAATCCCGATATAATAGATATAAATATGGGCTGTCCTGTGCCGAAAATCGTCGGTAATGGCAGCGGTTCAGCGCTTATGAAATCTCCGAAAACATCCTTTGAAATAGCAGAGGAAACAGTTAAAAACGCAGATTGTCCCGTCACGGTAAAAATCCGTGCTGGCTGGGATAATGATAATATAAATGCCGTAGAATTTGCAAAAATTTTGGAACAGGCAGGTGTTTCAGCCATCGCCATCCACGGCAGAACACGAAACCAAATGTATTCTGGTCATGCCGACTGGGATATTATAAAACAGGTCAAGGAAGCTGTGAGTATTCCCGTTATCGGAAACGGAGATGTGAAAACCCCCGAGGATTGTAAAGCAATGTATGAGCAAACCGGCTGTGACCTTGTTATGATAGGCAGAGGTTCTTACGGCAAGCCTTGGATTTTCCGTGAAGTAAACCACTATCTTGAAACAGGAGAATCCCTTCCCGAAATAACCCTTGAAGAAAAAATGTCAGTAATGCTTAAACACGGCAGAATGTTATGTAACTATAAAGGTGAAAAGCAGGGAATGAAGGAAATGAGAAAAAATGTTGCATGGTATATAAAAGGTCTGCCAGGTTCAGCTAAAATGCGTGGAGAATGCGGACTTTTAAATGAATTCAGCGACTTGGAAAAAATGGTTGAGCAGATACTTCAAAAAGGAGAGTAATAATGGGAAAACTTTTTTTAGTCGGAACACCCATCGGAAATCTGGGAGATATGACCTACAGAGCAGTTGAAACGCTGAAATCTGTAGACTTCATCTGTGCCGAGGATACAAGAGTTACTGCAAAATTACTTAATTATTTTAATATAAAAACACCGCTCATAAGCTATCATGAGCATAACGCAAAAACCGCAGGAGAGCAGGTTGTATCACGAATTTTATCTGGTGAAAATGCCGCAATAGTTACCGATGCAGGAATGCCATGCATTTCTGACCCGGGAGAGGATTTGGTTAAACTTTGTGCAGAAAACGGAGTTGAAATTAACGTTGTTCCCGGACCGTCAGCCGTGGTATCAGCACTTGCAATAAGCGGGCTTGACACTTCCCGTTTCGCTTTTGAGGGTTTTTTGTCTGTTACCAAAAAGCAAAGATACTCTCATCTTGCACAAGTGAAAAACTGTACTTCAACTATGATTTTTTATGAAGCTCCCCATAAACTGATTTATACATTAAAAGATATGTTAGAATATTTCGGCGACAGAAAAATCTCACTTTGCCGTGAGCTTACAAAAATCCATGAGGAAGTTTTCCGTACAACACTTTCCGAAGCTGTTGAATATTATACCGTAAACAAGCCTAAAGGAGAATTTGTCCTTGTTATTGAGGGGGCAAGGGTTGAGGATATCATAAAAGCAGAAACTATTGAACAAGCCTATGAACAGGTAAAAAACCTCGTATCAAAGGGTATGCGTGGTGCAGACGCCTGCAAGGAAATTGCTAAATCCACAGGCTTTTCAAAAGGCGAATTGTATGCAATGCTCGTTGAGGATAAAGAAAATGAGTAAATTAGTTGTTGAAGAAATAGACTTGCAGCAGTGTAATGACTTTTGGGAGATTGAAAAGCAGTGTTTTTCAGATCCATGGAGCTTTTTAGATTTTGAGTATCAGATAAAAAATCCCAACGCTGAAATTATAGGTGCATTTGTTGGAAATATGCCTGTGGGTTTTGTAAATGTGCAGTGTGTTGCAGGAGAGCTTACAATAAATAATATTGCCGTGCTGAAAGAGTTTAGAAAACAAAGCATAGGCGAAAAGCTTTTAAAGGCTGCTTTAGAGGCTTACCCCAATGCAGATGTTGCTTTTTTGGAGGTAAGAGAAAGCAATATTCCCGCACAGAAGCTTTATGAAAAATTTGGCTTTGTAAAAGTGGGAGAGCGTAAAAATTACTATCAGAATCCCACCGAAAATGCAATGTTAATGACAAAGAATATGAAAACGGAGCAATATAATGAATTATGACGACCTGACCTTTGAAAAATTGGGAGATAATATTGAAATCTGTATTTCTACCGAGCATAGATTCGGAACTGACGCTTTTTTGCTTGCGGATTTTGCAAAACCAAGGCATAAGGATAAAGTATGCGATTTTTGTACAGGAAGCGGAATTATTGCATTGCTTATGTATAAAAATTTTAATCCAGCTCACATTTATACACTGGAAATTCAGGAAAAAGCCCACCACCAGCTGAAAATATCTCTGGAACGTTCAGAAATAGTCAGCATTACCCCCGTATTGGGAGATTTAAAGGAATGGCGTGCAGAAAACGAGCTTGATCTTATAACCTGCAACCCACC
>CAMWVM010000021.1 GCA_947177715.1 uncultured Ruminococcus sp. | reverse complement strand
GCAGTAGGCCACTGGTTCGAGTCCAGTAAGGCGTGCCAGCAGGTTCATTTTGAATCTGCTATATGGTGGGTATAGCGTAGTTGGTTAACGCGTCAGTTTGTGGCACTGAAGACCGTGGGTTCGAATCCCACTATCCACCCCAGAATTTTAGCGCATTGCGCACCTGATCCGTTGTGTAATAAAGCAACGGATATTTTTATATCTGTATATTTTTAATTGGCAGATTAGTGTTATAGAATTTTAAAAATTCGGCTTCTCTAAAACCACAGTTGTGTGTCTTGGGGAAGCCTTTTCGGACATGATTTGAGTGACAAAGGATAAGTATGAAAAGAAAAATTGCTTACATTGGATTTGCGTTTCTTGGTGGGCTGTTGGCTGCTTCATTAGGATGGGGAAAATATAATTTGCCACTTATATTAATAGGTATGTTGTTGACATCAGCACTGTTTTTTATTTTAAAAAAGTATAGACTTTACGTCACCGTGATAGCAGTTTCTTTTTTTGTTGGTGTGTCCTATTTGTCAGTGTTCACTTATTTTAAATATGATAAAATAATCTCGTACAGCGGTGAAAATATTATATTTTCCGGAGTTATTACCGATTATTCTTACTTTGGATCAGATATGGGTAGGCTTACCGTTAAAGGCAGAATAAACGACGGTGTAAAAACAGAAATTACTTTCTTTGTAGATGATGACGACTATGATTACTATGATAAAGTCGAAGTAAAGGGCAAAGTTGAAAAAATTAATGATTCTGTAAATTTTGCATCAGAAAGTTACTATCGTCCTAAAGGTGTTTTCCTTTCAGGTATAGGAAAGGGACAAGTATGCATAATTGAAAAGAATACAAAACCTTTTCTCAAGGCAGTAAAAAAATATCGTGACTATCTCTTTAATGAAATTAATTATATAGTAAAAGGCGATGAGGGCGGATTCCTTGGTGCAATGCTTTGTGGAGATAAGTCAGAAATAAGCAGTATTACTAAAACAAAGCTCTACCGCACAGGAATAGGTCATATCTTTTCTGTTTCAGGAACTCATATGGTAATTATTTCAGCATTTTTTGGAGCATTTTTCGGATTATTTGTGAAAAACCGTAAAATCAGATTTGTGTTGATGGAAATTATTATTTGGACTTTTGCATTGTTTGCAGGGTTTTCTCCATCTGTTACAAGAGCTGCAATTATGCTGACCATGCTTTTGCTTTCAGATGTTTTGTTCAGATTCGGAGATTGTATGAATACCCTCGGTTGGTGTGCATTGATAATGCCTTTAAGTAATCCATACATAGTGCGAAGTCCATCCTTTTTGTTGTCATTTTTCGGAGCAATGGCTATCGGAGCAGTTGCACCAAGAGTGATAAATGTGGTACAATATAAAAAAGCTACAGGAAAACTGTTGAAAAGCGGATTGGCTTCATTGACAGTGATGTTTACCGCAATGCCTGTAACAGTTCTTTTCTTTGATGAGATATCTATTATTGCACCGCTTGCAAATGTGATATTGGTGCCTATATGTACCTTGGCATTAAGTCTGTCGGTAATAGTCGCAGTAACAGGAGGATTAAGCTTTGTTGCCGTACCTATTCTAAAAACCGCAGGATGGCTTATTCATTGGGTGATTTTAATTGCTGATAAAATTTCATCTCTTGATTATTCCTATGTCACTGTCAATAGTATGTATTTGAAAATAGTAATTTCTTTTATCTGTGCAGCTGTGATTATTTGGGCAGTGCATTCTAAAAGATTAAAATATTATGTTTTTTCAGCAGTTATTGCCTATGGGGTAATTATATCAGCATATAATGTAAGCGTAATTTATGATGCAAATAATGTCCATTTTATTTTTATTCCTGACGGTTCAAAATCTCAGGTAGTTGTATATGAGAATGAAAAGTGTGTTATTGCAGATTTGGGCGCAAAGGGAAGCAGTAATTCTGCTGTGAATAATCTTATGACCAAAAAAGGAGTTAAGTACGTAGAAAGCGTGATTATCTTGGACGAGTGCTATTATACAGCCAAAACCTATGAGAATAATATTTATCCTGAGGCAACTGCTTTTTATAGTGACTTTGATACCGAAACAGATTTGTATAAAACAAGCGATATTATTTATTTTGAAAACATAAAAATCTCCAGCATCGATGAAGGCTATGAAGCCAGTCTGAATAATGCGGAGATTGAAATGTTTTCTGATTGCTTTATATTGAATGACAAAAAATATAATCTTAAAAATGAGAAGTATCCTATAGAAATAGTATTTGAAAATAATGATTATATAGTAAGGAGGCTTGATTATGGCTTTAATGAACAGTGCAGACTTGGGTAAAAGAATAAAAAATGAAGACTTTGATAACTTGTATTTTTTCTATGGACATGATGTCGGAGCGTTGGAGGCTTATGTAAAAAAGTTGATAAATAAACTGGTGCCGAAGTCAGAGCAGATCATGAATCTCCATAAATTTGACGGTAAAAAGCTGGATGTTGCCGAGTTTGCAAATGCATGTGAAGCGCTTCCGATGTTCGCACAGCGTGTATGCGTAGTTATTAATGACCTTAATATGGATTCTGTGACGAAAACAGACGGAGATGATATCAGAAAAGCATTGTCAGACCTGCCGGAAACAACAGTGGTTCTGATCTATGCCACAGGTACAGATTTATATAAGACTAAACGAGCCTTAACCGATAAAAATAAACGATTCTGCGATTTCTGTGCAAAGCATGGAACTGCTTGTGAGTTTGCATATAAAAAAGCATCTGATTTATCTAAAAATATAATAGCAAACGTCCAGCGTTCAGAATGTTCAATATCAAAATATGACGCTGAGTATCTTGCCAATCTTTGTCTTTGTGATTCAGCATTTATAAGTCAGGAGCTTAATAAGCTTACCGCTTATGCTAAGGGAAGAGCAATTACAAGAGATGATATCGATGCATTGTGCGTCAGACGTGTAGAGTCTGACGGCTATTCACTTGCCGTTAATATATTAAAAGGTAATGCTAAAATGGTTTTTACAAGATTGTCTGAACTTGCGGATCAAAACTATGAGCCTTTTGAAATTCTGGGTATAATCAGTTTTTCAATGTCTGATATATACCGTGCAAAACTGGCAAGAGCCTCAGGTAAAATGATAGGAGATGTTTCAGCTGATTTCAAATATCCAAGAAATCGTGAGTTTGCCGTTAAAAATGCTTTTTCCGAGTGTGCAAATATTTCTGCGGAACGTATAAGAAAAACGATTCAAATTCTTGCTGATACCGATTTGGCTTTGAAAACTAAGTCGTCAGGCAGTGCTGCTGACATGCTGACTTTAGAGCAGTGTGCCGCTAAAGCAATGGCTCTTACATGCTGAGGGGGTAGCCTATGGAGAAGCTTAAAATCAGCTATGCTGTCGTTGTAGAAGGAAAGTACGATAAAATAAAGCTGTCATCGGTTATTGACGCCCCTATTATAGTCACAAATGGGTTTGGAATATATAAGAATAGCGAAACAGCAAGATTGATACGTTATTATGCAGAGAAAACAGGTATAGTAATATTGACTGATTCCGATACCGCAGGCTTTAGAATAAGAGGACATATTAAAAGTATTGTACCTAAAGGGAAGATTATAAATCTCTATTCGCCTGAAATTTTCGGTAAGGAAAAACGTAAAGTCCAGCCGTCAAAGGAAGGAAAATTGGGAGTAGAGGGAATAAGTGCGAAGAAGCTTAGAGAAATTTTTGTTGATGCAGGAATTGTAAACTACATTAAATCGTCTGAAAATCCTATTACAAGCCTTGATTTCTATGAATTAAAACTTTCAGGAAACTCAAACAGCGGTCTTTATCGAAAGCAAATTTTAAACGCTATGAATCTTCCTGAAAATTTAACTGCGAAAGCATTGCTTGAAGCCGTGAATATTCGATTTACAAAGGAAGAATTTGTACAGCTTGTGCAAAAAATAAAAGAGGGTAATGTGTAAAATCTTATTGAAATTTGTTATATCCTGTGATATAATATTAAAAGAACGTTTATATGTGCTTTAAGCGGACTTCTTAAATTATTTTTATATAAGCACTAAAGTTCTATTAATCAAATATTCGTTTGAAACTTTGAAAGGCTGTTTGATATGTGCGTGTATAATGACAGAATAAATTTGATTGACCTTAATGATTATCCGGTTTCATGGTGGAATAAGATTTTAAATCTTGCCCATGAAATCATTGAAAATCCCGATAATTATAAAGAAGCCTGTAAGGGTAAAATAATGGGAACTTTGTTTTATGAGCCGTCAACAAGAACACAAATGTCATTTCAGACAGCAATGCTGCGACTTGGCGGAACTCTAATAGGTTTTGATAATCCTCAAACATCATCGGTTGCAAAGGGCGAAAATATTAAAGATACAACTAAAATCGTGTCCGGCTATGCCGATATTATGGTAATGCGTCATCCTGTCGCAGGTTCAGTCAGAGCAGCAGCTTTAACTGCTGAATGCCCTGTTATTAATGCGGGTGACGGCGGACATCTACACCCAACTCAAACCTTGACCGATCTGCTCACCTTGAAGGAAGAGAAGAGTACACTTGAGAATCTTACAATCGGACTGTGCGGAGATTTGAAAAACGGAAGAACAGTGCACTCCTTAATTAAAGCTATGAGTTGCTTTAAGGGTACAAAATTTGTGCTTATATCAACAAAAGAGCTTGCCTTGCCTTCTTATATCAAAGACTTGCTTTCGGCAGGCGGATATGAATATAAAGAGGTTACAAGCCTTGATGATGCTATGGACGAGCTTGATGTTCTTTATATGACAAGAATTCAAAAAGAACGCTTTAATTCTGAGGATGAGTATCAGCAGCAGAAAGGCAGCTATATCCTTGATAAGGAGAAAATGAAAAAAGCCAAAAGCGACTTGATTGTGCTTCATCCTTTGCCGAGAGTAGATGAAATTGCGATTGAAGTCGATGATGATAAAAGAGCGCTGTATTTTAAACAAGCTAAATATGGTATGTATGTGAGAATGGCGCTTATATTGACTATATTGAAAAATGACGGCAAGCCCGCACCACTCATGTACGGAAAAGTGTATAACGGAGTAAGCTGTTCAAATCCTAAGTGTATTACACATCAGGAAACATATCTGCCAAGATATTTCCGTGGTAACGGCGATACCGTAATTTGCGACTATTGTGACGAAAGAACGTTGATAGAATAATACATATAATTTTTTACGCATAAAATTAAATATATATTTTAAGGAGATGATATTGTGACTCAAACTGCAATGATAGTTGGTTGGGCTATTGCATTTGTGTTTTTCATAGTCTGCGAGATTGCAACTTCAACTGCTCTTGTGTCGATCTGGCTTGGCTTTGGCGCATTGGTAGCAATGTTTTTTGCAATCGGCGGCTGTAGTTTTACAGTACAGCTTGTGGTGTTTGTAGTAGCATCAGTTTTGCTGCTTATCTTTACAAGACCGCTTGTCAAGAAAGTCCAAGGTAAAACCGTGCATACTAATTATGAACTTGATATCGGAAAAACTGCTGTGGTAACCGAGGATATCAATAACAACCTTTCTATGGGACGAGTTAAACTTAACGGTGTTAATTGGGAAGCACGTTCTGAAGATGGTTCAACAATCGCATCAGGTTCAATCGTAACAGTCAAAGAAATATCAGGTTCAAAGCTGATAGTTTCAAAATAAACAGTTTATAAAATAAGTAGGAGGTATTTTTATGGAATATGGATTGTATGTTATACTCGCAATAATAATCTTTTTAGTAATAGTGATAATTCGCAGTATCAGAATTGTTCCTCAAGCCTATGTGTTTGTTGTGGAAAGACTTGGTGCATTCCATACTGCATGGCAGACAGGTCTTCACGTTATGATTCCTTTTATCGATAAGATTGCTAAAAAGGTTTCAATAAAAGAACAAGTAGTGGACTTTAAACCACAGTCTGTTATTACAAAAGATAACGTTACAATGAAAATTGATACCGTTATCTTCTTCCAGGTAACAGATGCAAAGCTTTATACTTACGGCGTTGAAAACCCATTAACAGCTATTGAAAATCTTACAGCCACAACCCTGCGTAATATCGTTGGTGATTTGGATTTGGAAGCAACTCTTACATCTCGTGATTTAATCAATTCAAATATCACAAAAATTCTTGATGAAGCAACAGATAGATGGGGAATTAAGGTCCAGCGTGTCGAGCTGAAAAATATTCTGCCGCCTCCGGAAATTCAAGACGCTATGGAAAAGCAGATGAAAGCCGACCGTGAAAGACGTGAAAAGGTTATTCAGGCAGAAGCAGAAAAGAAATCTCAGATTCTTGTTGCTGAGGGTGAAAAGGAATCAAAAATCCTTCGTGCCGAAGCTGATAAGGAATCAAAGATTTTGCAGGCTGAAGCGGAAAAGACATCTATGATTCTCCGTGCCGATGCTGTAAGAGAACAGAAAGTGCTTGAAGCACAAGGTGAAGCACAAGCTATTGAAATGGTACAGAATGCTTTGGCAGAAAGTTTAGTAAAACTAAACTCTGCTAACCCTAATGATAATGTAATCCAGCTTAAGAGCCTTGAAGCCTTCGCAAAAGCAGCTGACGGTAAAGCAACAAAGATTATTATTCCAAGTGAAATTCAGGGGCTTGCAGGACTTGCCGCAGGACTGAAAGGTGTTCTATCCGAGGATAAAAAAGAGGACTAAATTAGATAAAATTTAAAGCGGCATTCATTTTTGAATGTCGCTTTTCTGTTAAAATAAACCGCCATTGATTTGCACCAATGACGGTTATATTTGTATTCAATTAATTATTACTTAATCATGGAAGCAACTTCATCTGCAAAGTTGTCCTCTTTCTTTTCAACGCCTTCGCCACGCTCGAAACGAACATAGTCAACAACCTTGATTGAACCGCCAAGAGCCTTAGCAGTGTTTTCTACATACTTGCCAACTGAAACCTTGTCATCCTTAACGAATGCCTGTTCAAGCAAGCAGTTTTCTGTATAGTATTTGCCAATTTTACCTTCAACAATCTTAACCTTAACCTGTTCAGGCTTGTTAGCCATCTTAGGATCTTCAGCCATCTGTGCAAGCATGATTTTCTTTTCTTCTTCAAGTGCAGAATCAGGTACGTTATCTCTTCCAAGATATGCAGGATTCATAGCTGCTACCTGAAGTGCACAGTCCTTACCAACTTCAAATACCTTGTCAGCGTCAAGATCTGTATCAAGCTTAACCATAACACCGATGCTTCCGCCGCCATGAACGTAAGGTACAAGAACGCCCTCAAGTCTTTTGAAACGACGAATAACCATGTTCTCTCTGATCTTGATGAACAAGTCTTGAAGTGATTCTTCAACTGTCTTGTCACCGCCGCTGATTACTGTAGCCTTAAGAGCTTCAACGTCAGCAGGATTTTTTTCAATTACTGTTTTAGCAACTGCTGCAACGAAAGCCTTAAATTCTTCGTTGTTAGCAGCAAAGTCAGTTTCAATGTTTACTTCAACAACAGCGCCCACATTACCTTCTACTACTGAAGTTACAATACCTTCAGCAGCAACTCTTCCGCTTTTCTTTGCCTGTGTAGCAAGACCTTTTTCACGGAGAATAAGAATTGCCTTTTCTGTATCGCCCTCAGCTTCTTCGAGAGCTTTTTTACAATCCATCATGCCTACGCCTGTAGATTTCATAAGTTCTTTGATTTCTGCAACGGATACCTTTGCCATTTTATTTCCTCCTAAAATTTATTTTTATGGAAATCAAGGCAGACAAAAATGCCTGCCCGAAATTTTCTTGGTTATGACCCATACTTTATTAAAAGTATGATTCATTTTTGATGCTTTGCAAAGCAAAATTTATTCTGCAGTTGCTTCAGTTGCCTCTTCTTCAGCAGCTTCTTCTACAGCGTCCTGTCCCTGTCTGCCTTCAATAATTGCATTAGCCATGCATCCAGCAATAAGCTTAACAGCTCTGATAGCGTCATCGTTACCTGGGATTACATAGTCAACATCGTCAGGATCACAGTTTGTGTCAACGATAGCAACAACAGGAATACCAAGCTTTTTAGCTTCAGCAACAGCAATCTTTTCTTTACGTGGGTCAACAACAAAAAGTGCTCCGGGGAGTTCCTTCATGTTCTTGATACCGCCCATGAATTTTTCAAGCTTTTCAATTTCAAGATTGAGTTTTGTAACTTCTTTCTTCGGAAGAAGATCAAATGTACCGTCAGTTTCCATTGCGTGAAGCTGTTCAAGTCTTTTGATTCTTCTCTGAATTGTCTTGAAGTTTGTCATCATACCGCCGAGCCATCTTGCGTTTACATAGTGTGCGTCAGCTCTGAGCGCTTCTTCCTTAATAGAATCTCCTGCCTGCTTCTTAGTACCTACAAAAAGTACTTCCTTGCCTTCAGCAGAGATATCACGGATAAACATATAAGCTTCTTCAAGCTTCTTTACAGTTTTCTGTAAGTCGATGATGTAAATTCCGTTTCTTTCTGTGAAAATGTATGGTGCCATTTTCGGGTTCCATCTTCTTGTCTGGTGACCAAAGTGTACACCTGCTTCAAGAAGTTGTTTCATTGATACTACTCCCATTGTAGTAACCTCCTGTTTGGTTTTTAGATTTTTATCCGAATTGTTTCGAATAAATTTGTATCCTCCGTCCGGTTTAGCTTGCATTCACTCGTTTTTACGAGAACCACTGCAAAAACGCAGACGTGCGAATTGCTTTAATATTATACCATATCTGCCCCGCAATTTCAAGAATATGATACATTTTATTTTAACAAATTTTCCACGGAAAAGCTCCTTGATTTTGTGCATATTGTATCATTGCAAAAACGCACGAGAATAGTATCCTCTCCGATTAGGTCAATATCGCTGCATTTGATTATAATATCTTCATCTCTTCCCATTATTCCTAAAGCTCTTGGACGACCGAACACAATGAGGGAAACAACATTTCCCGTCGTTGTGTCAATTTCAATATCATCAACATATCCAAGCTTTAGTCCTGTTTTAAGATTTACAACCTCTTTGTTTCTCAGATTGGAAAAACTGCAAATCATAAAAAATCCCTCCTGCATAAATCTGATCTTGTTCAAATTTATGCAAAGAAGGGCTTGACTAATTCACTGTTATTTTAACTTTTTCAGCTTTTTCAGCCTTTTCTAAAAATGTTTGGTATTCGTCATGTATGTAATTCCCAATAGTTAGAATAAATTCATTGTTAGTAGGCTTTTCGTGATTTTTAAGAGTTTCAGGACTGAAAAATATCTTCTTTATGTGAACGGACATTTTAGACCACGCCTTGTTAATTGCTACTCTTATAGCACGTTCAACACAAGCAGTGTTGCTATTGAATTTCTTAGCTACTTCAGGATAAATATCTCTGGAAAAGTTGATTTTAGCCTTGCCAGAACAAGCTACAACAAAAAGTGCCTCTCTAATATACATATATCCGAACATCTTTGACGAAAATTTCAACACCGTCAGAATTTCCACTATCTTTTCATTTATCTCAGTGTATACTTGCTCTAAAGTTATCGTTGTCATAGAGTGTATGCGCTGTATTTCATCGCACAATTTTGTAAATTTAATCGGCATTTCTATGGTAACCAAATTATTAAGCTTGGACATCCTGTCAATATCTGATGATTCATAGGTGTATAAAGCAAAAATATATGGAGGCTTTTCAAGTCCTGAAAGGTGCTTTGACAGTCTTTCAATAGAGTCAAAATCCATGTTGTCAGAGTTTAAAATAACAACATCCGGGTTGTTTCTTACAACTTCAATTTCGATTAAAACAGGATCAGATTCAGCTTTGAATATGTCAAAACCCATCGCATCAAAAGTTTTATTCAGCTGACGTCCATATGATGTTTTGTTTACCGCCGTTACGATTTTAAGTTCAGATAACACAGAATCACCTCACAATATCTTATGTAAATAATTGTATCAAATTAATCACTATTTTTCAAGGATTTTAGACCCAAACAGGCATTCTTTTAATAAAAATTACACAAAAGCGTGACAAATATTTATGTTATATCAATAAATTCCTAAAAAAGCAGGTTTTTTAGCGATTGACAATTAGAAAAAAGTATAGTATACTAAATTAGTAAAATGACCTGAAAGGATTACCCTGACGGGGAATTGATTGTTATTTTCTTACCGGAAGATATGTTCTGACGGAAAAGACTGATATATGTGTAATTCAAGCCTTATCCTAAAGGCTTTGTTTCCCTGTCTTTTCTTTAAAGAGCAGGGATTTTTTATTTGTTAGGAGTTTTTTATGAATAGAGCAGCACTTATTGGTATAATGGTCGAAGATACTGAATGTGCAAAGCATATAAATGAAATATTGCACCAGTATAATCAATATATAATTGGAAGAATGGGTATACCCCATGTTAAACAAAAATTGAATATAATAAGCGTTGCATTGGATGCACCTAATGATGTCATTAGTGCCTTGTCGGGAAAGCTGGGAAAACTTAAGGGTGTGTCTACTAAAACCATATATTCAAAAGTTTTTGATGAGGAGGAATGATTAAGATTTACAATTCATTTTTTCTTATAGATAAACTGGAGAAAAATTCTCGTTTAACTGCTGATGAGTATTCTTTTCTTATAAAAAATCAGAACCCCAATACCTCTGATTATCTTTTTTCAAAAGCAAGAAAAATCAGGGAAAGATATTATAATAATGACGTCTACATCAGGGGATTAATTGAATTTTCAAATTATTGCAAAAATGATTGCTTATATTGCGGTATAAGACGAAGTAATTCCAACGTTCAAAGATATCGTCTTAGCGAAAAAGATATCCTGTCCTGCTGTGACGAGGGATACCGCTTAGGATTTCGCACCTTTGTCCTTCAAAGTGGTGAGGACGGTTATTATACCGATGATAAGATTGTCAGTATCATCAAGGAAATAAAAAAATGTTTTCCCGATTGTGCGGTTACCTTGTCCATAGGTGAGAAAACCTTTGAGCAGTATAAAGCATATTTTGATTCAGGTGCAGATAGATATCTGCTTAGGCATGAAACAGCTGATAATGAGCATTACAACAGGCTTCACCCACAGGATTTGTCAGCCGAAAACCGAAAGCAGTGCCTTTGGAACCTGAAAGAAATCGGATATCAGGTGGGCACAGGATTTATGGTCGGTTCTCCTTTTCAAACTCCCGAAAATCTTGCCCAAGATATGCTTTTTCTGAAAGAATTGCAGCCGCATATGGTCGGTATCGGTCCTTTTATTTCTCATAAGGATACGCCCTTTGCTCATATGCCATCAGGGACTATGGAGCAAACTTTGTTCATGATAGGCTTGATACGGCTTACATTGCCAACTGCACTGATACCGTCCACCACTGCTTTGGGTACAATCAATCCAATGGGCAGAGAAAAGGGGATTTTAGCAGGAGCAAATGTGGTAATGCCAAATCTCTCTCCGTTAGCCGTTAGAAAAAAATATATGCTCTATGATAATAAAATCTGTACAGGGGACGAGTCAGCCCAGTGTGTAGTATGTATGAAAAAACGTATGGAGTCAATAGGCTGCAAAGTGATAGTAAATAAAGGTGACCATGTTTCATTTGCAAAATAATAATTTTTATAGAAAGAAGAATGGATATGTTTAAGTATGACCCAAAATCATTGAAAGCAGAGGAGTTTATTAACCACGAGGAAATTGAAAACACCCTCGCATATGCACAGGAAAATAAAAGTAATGTTCCTTTGCTGAAAGAAATACTTGAAAAAGCAAAGCAGAGAAAAGGACTTTCTCATCGTGACGCATCAGTGCTTCTTGATTGTGATGTACCTGAAATTAACGAGGAAATCTATACCCTCGCAGAGCAGATTAAGAAAAATTTTTACGGCAACAGAATAGTTATGTTTGCACCATTGTATCTTTCAAATTATTGTGTAAACGGCTGTCTTTATTGCCCATACCACGCCAAAAATAAGCATATCTGCCGTAAAAAACTGACACAGGAAGAGGTAAAGGCAGAGGTTATTGCCCTCCAGGATATGGGGCATAAGCGCCTTGCTATTGAAGCAGGTGAAGACCCTGTAAATAATCCCATAGAGTATATACTCGATTGCATAAAAACTATATATTCAATCAAGCACAAAAACGGTGCAATCAGACGTGTAAATGTAAATATTGCCGCAACTACTGTTGAAAACTACCGTAAGCTGAAAGACGCTGGAATCGGTACATATATCCTCTTCCAGGAAACATACCATAAGGAAAGCTATGAAAGACTTCACCCAACAGGACCAAAGCATAACTATGCTTATCATACAGAAGCTATGGATAGAGCAATGGAGGGCGGAATAGACGACGTCGGAATCGGCGCTCTGTTCGGACTTGAGCTTTATAGATATGAGTTTGCAGGTCTGCTTATGCATGCAGAACATTTAGAGGCAGTTCATGGCGTAGGACCTCATACAATTTCAGTGCCGAGAGTAAGACGTGCTGATGACATTGACCCAGACGAGTTTGACAACGGAATATCTGATGAAACATTTGCAAAAATCGTTGCCTGCCTTAGAATAGCAGTACCTTATACGGGAAT
>CAMWVM010000020.1 GCA_947177715.1 uncultured Ruminococcus sp. | reverse complement strand
CATATATCAACACTATAAATACATATGCAACTAATAAAACAGCAAAGGCATACCAGTTTTCTAAGAACTTTAATTTTGATTCATACTGTTTATATAAATAGCCAAGTGCTAACCAAAACAACATTATACAAGCCTCTTCTAACTGCCATGGAATTCTATATCCGACAAAATCAATATATAAATATCCGGCTATCGTAACTAAAAGACTTACAATTAAGATTAAAGCACTATTATTTTTAGTTATATGCAACACAAAATAAAACAAATTAATACACACAAATAAACATGCCAAAAACCACATAGTATCTTTGTTGCATGATTGTTGCACAATTAAGCCTATTATCCTATCCCATAATGATGATTCTTTTAATACTACAGAAATAATAATTGTTATAAGACCAAAGCTTATAAGTGGAATTATTAAGGCTTTAATTTTCTTCTTTAAAAACTCAAAATAACTGTTTGCTATTCTAAAAGTATATCCGGAAGCAAAAAAGAAACCGGTTAAATAAACAGGATAATAAAATCTCTGATATATTCTTGGCGTATTACAATGTGAAATAATAATAGTCAGCATACATAGACCTTTTATAATATCCAACCAAGCCAGTCTTTTTTTACCCATTAGTTCTCCTCCCTAACAAAAGCAAATTAATTTTCATAAACAAAAACCACATTAGTGATAACAGCATAATACCTCTAAACAACTGGGTAGGCTCATACAAATACCACTTAGGAGTCATTGCTATCAAAAAAACGGACCATAACTTATAAATATCCTTAAAATTTTCTATCGGCTTCTTTAATAAGTTTAGATATAGCCCTAAGACTATTCCGATTATTACCACTCCAAAAACACCTAAATAAAAGTACATAAAATATGGAAGAACTCCTCCATTATAATGTTTATAATATCTTAATGATACTAATGCCAATTTACTATTTGGCACGCTTGCTCCTAAAACTTGTGACTTAACGAACTGCCACAACAGACCTAATCTGCCGGATAACGAATAAAAATCCACTATTTTCACAAATGTACAACTTGCAAGAAAAGCAAAAATTGATGTATCAAGCGAAAAACAACCATCAGTTAAATTATTAAATGCCAATTTAATATTAAATCCTGATACTCCACTATCAGCGTAATATCCAATCATAGTCATCAAAATGATTCCAAAAAAGGTTCCTATCAATATAATTTTCATATTAATTTTATTGTGCAATACCATAAATATAAATACTAATGCAAAAGGAAGAGAACCAACTCTGATACCTGTATAAAAACCATACACCATCAGAAAAACTGAAATTATTCCAATCCATATCAAATATTTCTTTTCGCCTTTCGAGAAATATATTGCAAGAATTTCAAATATTATACTATATTCATAAAGCTTACTTCCTAAACCTAAAAGTTTGTCCACTAATATAACTACTGCCAAAAAGAAAATCAATCCACAAACAAGTGCTGAACTAACTTGAGATTGTATAAAAAAATTTTTTTGCGTTTTTAACGATCTATCATATGTTATACCATCCATAAATAACAATACAATCATGAACAATAACGCAATATAAATCATTAAACCATAAAGAGAATCGGATTCAAATTGTGCAAATAAAGCAGATTCTCCTCTGGTAAAATATCTTCCATAAATAAAACTGTAATTAAAATACAGTATGCACATATGAACAAAGCTTAACGAAACGTTTTTCCAGTTTTTTATCATCATGAAAAATGATATGGCGAGTATAAAACATCCAATTAACTGCTGGTTTTTTATTGATAAAAAATAAGCTTTATTAAAATGATAAAATATAACTGTTGCCACAAATAATATTGTGGCAAAAACTAACTGCAGTGCATTTCGCTTTTGTTTCATAAATTCAGCATGTCCTTTCTAAAAGACTACAAAATAGCAAACAATAACTCTATTTAATAAAAACATCGGAATGTGTTTTTGCCATATTTTCTATAGTATAATTTTTTATAATATCTAAACTCTCCATACTCATTCTTTTTAAAATATTGTTATTATTTATAATATTATTAATTGCATCTGCTAATACACAAACATTATCAGTTGTAATTAATGAGCCATTCTTGTTAGAAACCAATTCTAAACCAGAAACACACTTATCCGTTGTAATAACAGGCAATCCATATGCCATGGCTTCATTAATCACTAATCCCCAAATATCTTCTCTGGTAGGAAGAACAAATAAATCTGCTGCCTTATAATACTCGGTCAGTTCTTCACTTTTCATAAAATCAAGAAAATGAATTTTGTTTTCCAAGCCAAGATTATTCCTAAGACTAATATATTCTTCAGTAGCTTTACCACCAATTATATAAATCCCTGTATTATCAGGCAAGCTTTCTGCCGCTTTAATTAAAATATCCCATCCTTTGCGATGAATAAACTGACCTACACCCAGGAGCATTTTCTCTTCCGAAACTCCTATTTTTTTCTTTATTACTTTCTTATCAGTTGGCGTTAAAGGAGTATTAAGGATATTTTCTTCACTCAGCGAAGTAAAAGGATATCGGTATATAACGCTTTTATTAGCACCATAAAACTCCAAATAATCATCGGAACTTTTGCTTGGACTAAAATATCCTTGAGCACCTGACACCAAAAATCTTTTATAAAAACGCTTTATTGGGTTTTCGTTACGAATAATGCCTCCGTCAGTTTCCATAAAATATGGAATTCTTCTTAGCTTTAAATAGAGTAACAATGCCATTTCTGTAAAATAAGAATATGAAGTAACTACTATTTTGTCATACTTATTCTTTTTTACATGTTTAAAAATAGACCAATCAATTTTCTTTTCTTTAATATCGCCATCTGAAAGAAAAATTGCCTTAAAATTATTTATCTTATCTAAATTCCAGTTAAATTTTATCCCCTGATCACTAGCACCCTTAGCTTCAAAAAGCACTGTCAAATCCACATATTTTCCCAACTCATTATAAAAATCGATACGATATGGAACAGGTATATTTGTAATAAAAAGAACTTTCATTTTTTCTCCCGCTTAAAAGTATTTCAAAATTGAATATAATTCAGTTTCAATATCGGATGTTTGCTTTGCTAAATTTTCAGAGAATTTAGCACATTTCTTTGGTTCCTCAATTAATTCCTCAATAACCGAAATTAACTGCATCTTATCAAATTGAACAATCTTTCCTGTAACATCATTTACCAACTGATCTCTTGCTCCGGTAAAATCAGTACATATAATTGGCTTACAAAGTACTCTTGCCTCTGCCACAGCTATACCATAACCCTCATGACGAGATGGCTGCACATAAATATCACATTGCTCTAAATAGGGATACGGATTAACTCGAATTCCCAAAAAAACAAAAGAGTCAGCTATGTCATAATCTTTTACCATACTTTTTAATCTTGCTTCTTCAATTCCGTTACCAAGGACATACCACATGATTTTATATCCTTTTTTCTTTAATGCAGAACAAACCTCGATCGCTAAGTCATATCCCTTTTGTTTATCCAATCTTCCGATTGTGAGCAATTTAACACAATCACTATCACATTGAGAATATTCTGAAACTTTAATACCGTTCAGATTACTTTTTATATATTTTTCTGAAATAATATTATGAGCCACTGATATTCTATCTTTATATTGCGGCAAGATAAAGACAAATTCATCAAGCAACTGTTCAGATACAGCAAAAAAATGCTGATATTTGTCTAAGAAAGGTGATATTTTTACAACATCAAATCCGCTCATTTTAAAGTCGTTATGTATCCATGCAATTTTTTTATCGGCATTAACCTTTTCAGCCACATATCTTGCTATAAACGGCATGTGAATATGAAAGCATATTGCAACATCATACTTTTCTTTAATTTCTTCCAATTCATTAAAATCACAAGTAAGAGTTGCTAATGGATTTTTTCGCAATACTCCACAGAGAACCTTAAACAACTTTTTTATATGGAAGTTTTTTAAATGCTTCTTAATTGATGATTTTATTCCTCCTGCCATCAAATCATCTCTTATATCCTCATTTAGAGGTAATTCTTGACTTTTTACATCATCCGGTATCAAGTCGAGAAAATCTCCTTCAGCTTTTACCATATATACGGATATTTCATATTGTTTTTTCGGCATTTCATTTATCAAGGACAACAAAGCCTTTTCAACGCCTCCGCATAACATATGCGGAAGAACAAACAGTACTTTCTTCATATTAATTAATTCCCCAAAAACAATTAAATCGTTTTAAAACAGTGTTTCATATTATTAATATAAATATTTTCTTTATATTGTTCAGAAACAATATTCCTATTTCTTACTGCAAATTCACATAAATCAACCGAATTCAATTTGTCTAATATGTCACTACAGTTGACTTCTGACAACAACCATCCATTATAATCATTCTGTACAATGTCAGGAATCCCTGCATGTTTAGTTGATATTATAAACATTCCATTGCCCATAGCTTCAAGAATAGATATTGGCTGCCCCTCATTAGCATACCTCGTCAGCAAAACAAAAACATCACACATTTTTAGAAGTTCATTTTTTTCATTACCGCTCACAACACCATGATATGTAACATAATCTTCAAGATTATTATCAGTTATATAATAAAAAAAATAGTCTTCTTCTTTTTTATCAAAAAATTTGCCTGCAAAATCAAAATGGAGTTTTCTTTCTTCTCCACGATCACAACGTTCTTTTTCGAGTTTAGCCATTTCTAAAACATAAGGATAGCCTTTATCCTTTATAAAGTTTGAAAGATACAACACATGCTTTATTTTTTTCTCTTTTTGTATAGCTATTTTCTCTAAGAACTCTTCATCTGACATGAGAAACTCGTCATCAACACAATTTGGAACAACAATAATCTTATTTTCATCTATCATCCCATGAAATATATTTTTCAACGATTCGCCCAGAACAATAGCGCCAGCCAGCTTGCTTATCGCCTTATAGTTCATTTTTCTTTGCAAGCTGGACATATTATTATCAACAAGCTTTCTATAATATCCTCCATGAAGGTGAATCAAACATTTTTTATTCTTCAATTCAAGCAGTTTAAATATAATTAAATCACGAATGTTTCCACCTTTGGTTTGACTTATGGTGAAATAGAACAAATCAGCTTTGGATTTCAAAATGGAAAATAAATTTTTCAAAAACCTCTTATTATTGGTTATATCAACTTTTTCTAATTCAAAGTCTTCTTTAATATTTGAATTATATAACGTTTCCACTGCTTTCGAAAGCCCATGTATTGGCGGCGGAAACTGTGCAATGAAACATATTTTTAATTTGTTCATCTACTCACCTCACCTGCTAATGATCATCGATATTTAATATCTCTTTTCTATACTTCTCTAAACTAACCTCCATGGTCAGATTTTCCTCTAAATAAAGACGACCTCTGATGCCCATATGAGTTATTTCTTCATCATCTGAATTCTCAATAAACCAACTGATATTACGTTCTATCTGTTTGTAATCTGCCGGTTCACACACAAGACCGCATTTAGTTTCCTCAATAATAAATCTCGCTTCTGAACCTTCCTCAAGAACTCCGATTACTGGCTTAGCAGTAGCCATTTCACCATAAAGCTTTGATGGTACACTTACACCTTTTATCCCCTTTGAATTTACACACCAGTGAACATCTGCGGCATTCAAACTGTAGTTCAAATATGCCTTGTCCTGATAAGGAATAAAGATTACATTTTCCATATTATGTTCTTGAACATAATCAACTAAATTCTCTTTTATGCTTCCATCTCCGACAAAAGCAAAAACAACCTCCCTGCCATCAGGAGTTTTTGTTTCCTTAGGAAACTTTTCTATTACCTTAATAATGTTATCAAGATCATAGTAAAGTCCAATATTGCCACTATATTCAAAAACAAACTTATTCTTAAGATCATATTTTCTACGAAATTCATCAACTTGTTTATTGGAAAAATGCAAGGGATAAATCTCATTTTCGTCAATCCAGTTATTTATAAAAGCAACACGAGGCATTCTCCTGCTTATTTTTCCACTTTTTGTTGTATAGCGTCTTTTCAACGTATCAACTAAATCTCTGCCTACTGTAATAACTTTATCAGCATGAGTGCATGAAAATTTATCAAAAAACATCATTAATTTCAATACAACTTTGCTTTGGCTATATTCGGTAGCAATTATTTGTTCAGGATTAAAATCCTGAATATTATATATATATTTCGCATGTTTAATCCATTTTCCCAACACACCTAATAAACCACCCAAAACAGGAGGCTGAGAGATTGAGAAAACATAGTCCTGTCTTCCTACTTTAAATGTGGCAAAGAAACCTCCAAAAAAATATCCCAAAATATTTTTTACTCGGCTTATTTTATTGGACTTGCTAAACTCAGGCACTCGAACTCTAAGAACTTTTACACCATTTATATTTTCTTTGTAATATTTTCTTTTTTTATATTTATTTTCAATAGTTCCTCCATAAGAAGGCACCACACAAATAATTGTAATATCGAAAGTATCAAGCATTCCCTCAGCCAATTCACGAAGAAGCTGTCCCGTGGATGCCACATCAGGAACATAATAGTGAGCATAGATTAAAAGTTTCTTTTTCATCTAATATCCCGTCCTTACTGTTCAATCTTTTTAATTGCTCTGGCTGGATTTCCGGCAATAACGCTGTTCTCCTCAAATTTCCCGCTTACCACTGCTCCGGCACCGACTACACAGCCATCTCCAAGTACTGTACCTTTTAAAATAATACTGTTGCAACCAATAAAACAGTTGCTGCCTATTATAACAGGCTTGGTTCCTATTTTATCTTTGTCATCTAAATTTCTTGCTTCTATTTCAATGGGATGAAAATCATTGTCCAAAATTTTCACATTACCGCCAATCAGAGTATTATCGCCAATATTTATTTTTTTTCTTGCATATATTGTTGCTCCTGATATTCCCACATTATCACCAATCTGAATTTCAGCTTCAGGGGTTCTTGTAACAATAATCGTACGACTATAAAGACCAATTAAATTACTTAAAAAGCTACTTTTTACCGTTACATTGTCACCTATTTTTAATTTGGCTCCACTTTTGTTAAAAATAATCGGAACTCCTTTTAACAAAAGGTTTTTTCCATATTCAACTTTATTAACTCTTAAAAAGAGCTTAAACCAATTACAGTTCATTTACATACCCCTATTGTAACAATCTATTTTTCACATGTTTATGTTATATTTTTTTAATAGCTGTATCCTTTTTTGAGCTATTTTGTCCGCCTCAATTATTACGCTTCTTTTGCGAGTGCTAAAAAAAATTGGTATATATTTTATTATTCTCTTGCCCCATACAAAAGGCAGAAGCCACTGTTTGTCGCATAATACAGAGTCATGATGCCTCATAACTTCCAACGGTGGAAACAACATCCTAAAACGACTGGATTTTTTATTATGATCAAAAGCGGCAGTTATAAACGCTGAACTCATAAATTGTGATGTGTTCAAATTACCGAAAATACCCGACTGTTCAATATCATCAATCAGCATTTCCGGATCAATCGACTCTCCACGGCTAAATTCGAATCCCAGATACTTGTTTCCTATCGCAATCACATCACCATACAAACCCCACAGTGATATATCTTTCAATACATTTTCAACCTTATTCCAATCAATATATCTGCTGTATATCTTTTCAAACATCATTAAATCTATTATTTGACGTAACCCAACGCCTGACGTAATAAAATGTTTACACAAATGAAAGAATAAATAGATGTAGTTTTTTGTATACTCCAAAGTGTAATAAATCTTACCATCATATTCGAAAGTTACCACATCATCAAAAACATTGTCAAAATAATTATTTATTTTTTGAAGTAATTTAATATTTCCACCAGTAAAATTAAAATGAAGCTCTATTGAAAGCTTTTTCTCCTGATTAAAAAAGGTTACTTCTTGAACTTTGGAAAGATTTTTTCGTGCAACATATCCATCTTCAATGATAAAACCGTTGTCGATTAAAGTCTTTTCAGCAATTTCATAGTCTTTCGGTTGTATCAAAATATCTTCATCACTGGACGCACGATGATCAGATAGTTCACCATATAGGCTCCTGCACAACAATCCCTTCAAAATCAGAGGTTTAATCCCATTTTCAAGGAATTTTGAATATATATCATCAAAAGCTTCCGTCCTTTTGGACTGAAAAGATAAAACTGAATATGCAGAGTCCATAACCTTTATTCTATCGTTGTATTTCTTAAATTCAACATCTTCAAAACAGCCCTCATACACAATCGGAAGCAATGATTGCTTTACAGCAAGTTCAAATATAATATCAAAATCAGGATTTTCAAGAGGTTCATTAGTTCCGTGTATTGCATTTTTCACAGAAGTAAACAAATTTTTCATTTGTGGATTCATAACAAATACCTCACTACACAACCTCCTATAAAACAACAATAAACATTAGGATAAAAACATTTATATCATTCGTTATATAATTAATTATCAAAAAGCCACTATTAAAATAAAACACATAGTAATAATTAAAATAATTGCATCACTATTCTACATTTCTAAAATATTATTTATTATACTTTATCTTATCCTTAACATTAATGTCTGAACCGATTTGAACCTCAATTATCTTAAGTTCAGTTTCTGCTCTAACCGTATGTTTACAACCAGCTTTAAGTGTAATAATATCTCCGGATTTAACCTGTTTTTCCTCACCGTCAACAATAACTCTACCTATTCCTTCAACTACATTCCATATTTCGTCACGATACTGATGACTATGATAATAAAGTCCATGCCCAGGCATTAATGAAATACGTATGGTCATACTCGTTTCCTGAATGTCAAGCACTGTAAAACTGCCCCACGATTTTTCAGCATACATTACCTGCTGATTAAACTGGTTTACATATGGTTTCATATAACTGGACTGCTCTTTGTCAGAAACAAGTATACCATCACTGCTTGCAGCAATTATCATATTCTTGCACCCCATGCAAAGCACAGGAATATCCAGCTCATTGACCACATTTGTGTTTTCACAATTTTCATTAAGAACTGCTTTTCCGATTACACTGTCATGCATTTCCTCAGCAAAAGTATTCCAAGAACCAATGTCTTTCCAATGTCCCGAAAAACGCATAACCTTAATTGATTTTTCCTTTTCAACTACCTCATAGTCAAAGGAATTCTTTCCAAGGCTTTCATATCTATCAAAAACATCTTTATAGCTATTAAAATTTAAATGGCTTCTTGCGATATCAAGCATATATCCCAGTTTAAAAGCAAATATTCCACCATTCCAAAGAGCACCACGCTCAATATATTTTTTAGCTTCTTCTGCGCTGGGCTTTTCTATAAAACATGAAACGTCAGATTTTTTATCTTTTGTTTCAGGTAAGATATATCCATACTTCTCAGACGGATATGTAGGCTCAATTCCCATAAGCGTAAGATTATGTTCGCCATTCACTGCCATATCATAAAGCTCAAGAAAAGACTCAAAATAATCTGCACTTACATAAGGATCAACAGGACATACAATAACGCCCTCATCCTCACCTACATTTCTTTCACTGTTTAAAAATACCGAAGCTAAAACGATTGCGGGAAAGGTATCACGTCTTGTAGGTTCAACGCAAACTGAAACGTTGTCGCCCAGTTGATTGTTAATTGAACTTACTTGCTTTTTACTTGTAGCAATAGTGATATTTGCGTCAGGATCAACCTCTTTTATCTGACGAAATACCCTTTGCACCATTGATTCATATTCACCGTTTTCATTTTTGAACATTTTAATAAACTGCTTGGAACGAATATCGTTTGATAATGGCCACAAACGCTTTCCGCTTCCTCCCGACAGTAAAATTATATTCATTAAATCACCTTTCAGCTCTCATAGGATTATTCAAAAAGTCCCCATATGCAAGCCTTATACCCTCAGGTAGTTCAGTTTTATACTTCCATCCCAGTGATTCAAGCTTGCTTACATCTAAAAGTTTTCTTGGAGTTCCGTTAGGTTTGCTTTTATCCCAAAGGATTTCTCCTTCATATCCTACAACTTTTGCAACAAGCTCTGTCAGTTCTTTAATTGTAAGCTCTTTTCCTGTTCCTAAATTTACAGTTTCATTTCCACTGTATGTATTCATCAAATAAACACACGCGTCAGCAAGATCGTCTACATACAAAAATTCACGAAGCGGTGTTCCATCTCCCCAACAAGTAACGCTCTCAGCACCCGATACCTTAGCTTCATGAAAACGTCTTATAAGAGCAGGCAATACATGACTGTGAGTAGGATGATAGTTATCGTTAGGTCCATATAAATTTGTCGGCATTACTGAAATATAATCTGTTCCATACTGCCTATTCAGAAACTCACAGTATTTAAGTCCGCTAATCTTAGCCAGCGCATAAGCTTCATTTGTCTTTTCAAGCTCACTTGTAAGAAGACAGCTTTCAGGCATAGGCTGGGGCGCCATTCTCGGGTAAATACAGCTTGACCCCAAGAACATCAGCTTTTTACAACCATTTTTCCATGCTGAATGAATGGCATTCATTTCAAGGATCATGTTATCATACATAAAATCAGCGAGCGCCTCACTGTTTGCCACAATTCCGCCAACTTTAGCAGCCGCAAGAAAGACATACTCAGGTCTTTCTTCTGCAAAAAAACTTTCAACCTGATCCTGTCTTGTCAAATCCAGCTCCTTATGAGTGCGTGTAACTATATTTGTATACCCTTGTTTTTCCAAAGCACGAACTATAGCAGAACCAACCATTCCTCGGTGTCCTGCAACATATATTTTAGCATTTTTCTCCATTACAACAACCTCTATTCACTTAAACCTTTGCTTTTTCAGAAGCAGCTATCTTCATATCATTTTCCACCATTATTTTAACAAGCTGATCAAAGGTTGTTTTAGTAGGATTCCATCCAAGAGTAGTCTTTGCCTTTGTGGGATCTCCCCAAAGATTGACAACATCTGTAGGACGATAAAAATCAGGTGAAACTTCAATCAAGGTTTTTCCGGTAGCTTTATCAACACCAATTTCATTCATACCTTCGCCTTTGAATTCAAGTTCTATTCCTGCAAAATGAAAAGCAAGCTGACAGAATTCACGAACGCTATGCTGTTCTCCTGTTGCGATGACAAAATCTTCTGGCTTGTCCTGTTGAAGAATAAGCCACATGCACTCAACATAGTCCTTTGCATAACCCCAGTCACGAAGCGATGAAAGATTACCTAAATAAAGCTTATCCTGTAGTCCCTGTGCAATTCTTGCAGCTGCAAGGCTTATTTTTCTTGTAACAAAAGTTTCTCCTCTGCGTTCCGATTCATGATTAAACAAAATACCGGAACAGCAATACATATTATATGCTTCACGATATTCCTTTACAATCCAAAATCCATATTGTTTAGCAACAGCATATGGACTGTAAGGATGGAACGGCGTTGTTTCTTTCTGCGGCACTTCTTCAACTTTTCCGTAAAGCTCTGAAGTTGATGCTTGATAAATACGGCAAGTATCGGCAAGTCCGCAAAGTCTTACTGCTTCCAACACACGAAGAACACCTGTAGCAACCACATCAGCGGTATATTCAGGTACCTCAAAGCTTACTTGGACATGGCTCTGTGCAGCAAGATTATATATTTCATCAGGACGAACAGACCCAATAATCGACATCAAGCTCATTGAGTCAGATAAATCACCATAATGAAGATGAAAATTAGGATTATTTTCGATATGTGCGATTCTTTCACGATATTCAGTAGATGACCTACGAATCATTCCATGAACCTCATAGCCTTTTTCCAAAAGCAATTCAGAAAGATAAGAACCATCTTGTCCCGTAACACCTGTAATCAAAGCTTTCTTCAACTATAATCAATCTCCTTTTTTATACAAATAACATCCTTATAAAACCAACTATACGAAATATTTACAATCAATCAACTATTTACACTATATAATATTATTATACGATATTTATCCCTAAAAGTCAAGATAAATAGAATAAACGTCTTTCGTAATAACAATATCAAGCAATAATGGACAGTTATAACTTAAATTCCATTAAATTTACTATATCATAGATGTTCGCCAATGTCAACGGTTTACCGACAATATTTTTAAAATGTGTGTTATTATTTTAATATATAAATGTAGAAACTTAGATACTAAGTTTTTTTAATTACTGTTTAATTTTTGAGGAATTAAAACCAAAATTCTCAATATAGTTGAGATAACATTTAAAGAGGAGGATATGCTTCCTTATGAAGCATTGCCATGAACATGAATATCTCAGAGGCTGTTTCTAAACGTATTCTCGAACTTTGTAATAATGGAATAACTCTGATTTTTTAATACTTCTTACTTTCTTGACCTTGAACAAGAATTATATTAGCGGCCATACCTTTGTTGCCAGCAAATAATGTTTCATTTTTATATTGCACTTATAAACAATTTTAGTTTGAATTATAAGCAATTTTAATACCAGTCAAACTTTTTTAAATGCCACTTGACAAAACAAACTGCATGCTGTATAATAATTAGCGTAGTGTGCTGCTATGGCTCAGTAGGC
>CAMWVM010000019.1 GCA_947177715.1 uncultured Ruminococcus sp. | reverse complement strand
CACACCTATCCGAAAGGATAGGTTGGAGGCTGGGGGACATAAGTCGTTGTTATATATTCATTATAAAACTTAGAGCTTACTCGAAGTCAAGTTAAAATTAAAAAGTTTATTTATTATTAATATTTTAAACAAAGATAAGAATATCGGAGCCAAGCAGATACATTAAAATGAATGTGCCTGCTAAGGATGCTACATTTTATCTTGAAAATCCAGATACAATACTAACAAAATCATGTAGCATTTTTTACTCTCATTTCATATTCTGTAATAGGGAGGTGAACAGAATGAAAGACAGGAATGAAAGTTGTGTTGAATTGAACATTTACGTTGAATGCGATAAATGTTCTAAGCACGAACCGAAGGTATCGTGTCCCGATGATAAACATGATGACGATGAGTCTTGCGTTAAAATAAACGTGTTCGTTGAATGCGACGATAAAAAACGCAGATACACTGTTTAATGTTATAACCTGAAATGACCGCCGATTTTGTCGACGGTCATTTTTCATTTCACAGTACATATTTTTACTTAATTTTCAAATCGCCAATCAAGTGGAATTCCAACTTATGTTGATTTATCACAACAATTTTTTCAATTATACTTTCAAATGCCGATTCTTCAAACTTCGTAATGCGGACATTCAAAATAAAAAAGAATGTGGAGGTAACAGACAATGGCTTAGAATGGGTACAACGCCTTAATAACATAAGGACTTGTGCAAGGGAGATTGTAGAGCGTCAAATTATTCACGCATAGCAAACAGGCGGCAGAGGGTGAAAGCTCTGTCGCTTTTCTTTTTCGAGGAGTTGACTTAAACAATGTGAAATTTTCGTATATTAGCAATTTGGTAATATGTAAACAAAGTATAAAAGTTCAGTTGGCATGCTTGATACAATTTGTTCAAGTGGCTATACTATAATCAGAGAGGATATGACTTTGAAAAGGTTTCTTCTTTATTGTCCGAAGCGTAAACAGAATCTATTTAAAATATATATGTAAATAGTGGATATAAAAGCAGCTATCATACTATTAAAAAAAATAATTATTTTCTGTCACACAGGCAAGGGAGCGTTGTCTAATTAAGTAGGAGGTATAAATTTATGAATAAAACAAAGAATGAAGAATTACAGGCTTTAGTCAATAAAGCCACAGCAGGGGATAAAAAAGCCCTTGAAACGCTTGTTACAGGTGTGCAGGACATTGTATTCAATTTATCCCTGCGGATGCTCGGCACATTTGCAGATGCGGAGGATGCCACACAGGACATACTGTTGAAAATGATTACGCATCTGTCCTCTTTTAGAGGTGACAGTTCATTTACAACGTGGGTATTCAGCATTGCTGCTAATCATCTGAAAAATTACAAAAAGCATATGTTCGCTCACTATCCGTTGAGCTTTGAGTATTATGGGAATGATATAGAAAACGGAAAAATACAGGATGTGCCGGATTTAACGCAGAATGTGGAAAAGGATATTTTAGCTGAGGAACTGAAAATGTCCTGTACCAACGTGATGCTGCAATGCCTTGATGCGGAAAGCAGATGTATTTTCATATTGGGAACAATGTTTAAGATTGACAGCCGCATTGCGGGAGATATTTTAGAAATGACCCCAGAAGCGTATCGTCAGCGGCTTTCCCGAATACGCAAAAAAATGGCAGACTTTCTTGGACAGTATTGTGGAGAATATGGCAGCGGCAAATGCAAATGTAAAGACAGGGTGAATTATGCGATACAAAGCCACAGGATAAACCCGCTGCAACTGGATTATGCAACAGCTACGGAAATTTCCATTCAAACTATGCTTGATGTAAAAAATGCTATGGAATATACTGACGATTTATCACAGGATTTTTCGTTTTGCAAACCTTATCAATCATCCGAACGCACAAAACAGCTTATACAGGAATTTTTAGATTCCACGCAGTTTTCTATTATCCAGAATTCGTAAAGGAGATGACAGCTTATGAACACACAGTTAATTATAGATTACTTATCGGCATTGAGCATGAATAACAACCGTGAATGGTATCATGCGAACAAGGAAGATTACAAAAAAGCAAATGCTGAGTTTGAAGCATTATTGCAGGCTTTGATGTTGGAAATCGGAAAGTTTGACAGCAGCATTTTACATAACAATCCGAAAGACCTTACGTTTAAGATTGTAAGGGATACCCGCTTCAGCCATGACAAATCACCTTATAACCCTGCTTTCCGTGCTCATATTTCCTCTAAAGGGAAGCTGCCTGTCCCTGTTGGATATTATCTTATGATAAAGCCAAACAATCAGTCATTTTTGGGCGGCGGCTTGTTTGCAGATATGTTCAAGGACGCAACAACGATGATACGGGATTATATCTCCCAAAATGGCGAAGAATGGGAAAAGATTATCCATGAGCCGGAGTTTGAAAAATATTTTACTGTACAGGGAACGGCATTAAAGAATGTCCCTGCGGGATATGAGAAAGAGCACCCACAAGCAGAATATTTAAAGTTTAAGAGTTGGTATCTGGAATATCCGTTAAAGGATGAAGAATTGAACGATGCAGAAGCATTTCTTGCAAAGGCAGCAGAGCTTTTCCGAATCATGAAACCTTTTAACGACTATCTGAACAAGGCACTTGTGGGCTTTCAGATGCCGACAAGGTAACGAAATACTCAAATTGAGGTTAAAAAGCAAACTCACACAATAAGAAAGAGGATGGTTCGGCTGTCCTCTTTTTCAATTAGAGGAGAAATTTCAAATAGGAGGAACTCATGGCGATTGTAAATGTAAAAGCAATTTTTCCATGTAACATTCAAAAGGTTTGGGATGTTGTGACTTCCATTGAAAATACATCATGGCGTAGTTACTTGGATAAGGTTGAAATGATAAATGAAAAACAGTTTATAGAATATACGAAAAGCGGATATTCAACAATTTTCACAATCACAGCTGAGGAAGTGTTGGAACGATGGGAATTTGATATGGAAAACGGTAATATGAAAGGACACTGGACAGGCATTTTTTCACAGAAGAATGGACAGACCGAAATTGACTTTACAGAAGATGTGACAGTGAAGAAGCCAATCATGAAGCTGTTTATCAAATCGTATCTGAAAAAGCATCAGAAAACATATATGGAGGATTTAAAAAGTGCGTTAGAACTTTCATGATAAGTTTATGCTTTTTTGGTAAAATGTAAGCGGGGAACATTGAGTCAAGTAAAAAAAATTACAAGTAGCCGTTATCAAAGAGCCAGACGCATAAACGCATAGCGGATGAATAAGTAAATACCCCAACATAGCAAGAATAATGAAAAACTATAAATCTTTTTGTGTTATAATATCTTATCGGAAAGGAGGGAGCTTAATGCAAGGTCAGACAGTACGCATCGTTTCGCAAGCGATCCGATACATTGAAGATCATCTGAATGACAAGTTGGAATTGGATATAGTGGCGGCTGCATTGCACTATTCTAAATTTCACCTGCATCGGATTTTTACGAAAACAGTTGGTTTGACTATCCATGAGTATGTCCAAAGGCGACAGCTCACAGAAGCGGCAAAACTTTTGATATTTTCTAAAAAACCGATTATTGAGATTGCCCTTATCAGTGGATATGAAAGTCAGCAGGCATTCACAAGTGTTTTTAAGGCTATGTATAAAACTACACCTGCGGAATTTCGGGAAGCAGAAGAATTTTATCCTTTGCAGCTTGAAATTCATCTAAAAGAGGAAACTATCACAATGGATTTCACAAAAGAAGATATAAAATTTGCCACGTCTGCTGATATAGATGACTGGATGGAGTTGGTGAGCCTTACGATTGACGGATACCCTTGCTTAAACAAAGCAGAATACATTAAAAATTTGCATCAGTATATTGATGACAAAAAGGCTTTGATTTTACGGGATGAAGGTATGGCAATCGGTATTATGGGATTTTCAGTCGATACAGGAAGCATAGATTTCCTGGCTGTATATCCACAGTATCGGCATCTGGGAATTACAAAGCTGTTTCTTGATAAACTTGCAGACGAACTGCTTTACGGCAAAGAAATTACTTTAACGACATACCGTGCAGGTGATAAGGCTGATACAGGCTATCGTGAGGAATACTATCGTCTTGGCTTTGCAGAAAGAGAATTGCTTGTAGAATATGGATATCCAACACAGCGGTTTGTGCTTCTTCCTAAAAATAAGGAGGAAGTTGACAATGACTGAAACACAAAGAAATCCGTTAGCAAGAAACTTTAACGCTTTGTCCCTTATTAAGTTTGCATTTCCAAGTATGATTATGATGCTTTTTATGGGATTGTATACTATAGTGGATACCGTTTTTATAGCTCGTTTTGTAAATACAAACGCCCTATCGTCAATCAATATTGTCTGCCCTGTCATCAATCTTATTGTCGGTTTAGGAACAATGCTGGCAACAGGCGGAAGCGCTATTGTTGCGAAGAAAATGGGAAGCGGAAAAACCGAGGAAGCCCGAAGCAATTTTACGCTCATTATTATCACAGGCATTATAATCGGTCTGGTTATTACTGTCGTTGGACTTTTGTTGATTGATAAAATTATTTGGGGATTGGGTGCGAGCGAAATCCTATTTCCTTATTGCAAAGATTATCTGACGATACAGTTCCTTTTTGTTGTCGGAAATATTATGCAGGTTTTATATCAAAATCTCTTTGTAACAGCAGGAAAACCGACTTTAGGACTTGTGCTTTCTATTTTAGCGGGTATTGCTAACATTGTTTTTGATTATGTGTTTATTGTTTTAATGCAAATGGGAATAAAAGGAGCTGCCCTTGGAACAGGCATTGGATATATGATACCGACAATAATCGGTACAATATTTTTTCTAACTGGAAGAAGTGAACTGCATTTTTGTAAGCCTAAAGTGGATATTTCTGTTTTATTAAAAAGCTGTTCTAATGGTGCGTCTGAAATGGTAAGTCAGTTAGCAACTGCCGTGACTACATTTTTATTCAACGCAACAATGATGAAATTGTTAGGTGAGGATGGTGTGGCAGCTATTACGGTTATCATATATTCTCAGTTTTTACTGACAACCCTTTATATCGGCTTTTCTATGGGCGTAGCTCCTGTTATAAGTTATAACTATGGGAGCGAGAATGTAAAACAACTAAAGAAGATCGTTCGCATTTGTTTTGCTTTTATAACGGCTGTTTCGGTTATTGTATTTTTGTTTTCGTTTTTTGCAGGTGAAAATATCGCTCAGATATTTGCAGGGAACAATAAAAATGTTTTTGAGATTACTAAAATTGGATTTACGATTTTTTCCTTTAGCTTTCTGTTCTCTGGATGCAATATTTTTTCTTCTGCATTATTTACAGCACTATCTAATGGAAAAGTATCAGCAACTATCTCTTTTCTACGGACATTTGGGTTTATTACAGTTTTCCTTTTGATATTGCCAAGAATTTTGAATGTAACAGGAGTATGGTTGGCTATTCCTATTGCAGAACTGCTTACGCTCATACTGACGATATGTCTGATAGTCAGGTACCGTAAACATTACAACTATTTGTGAAGGAGGTTATAAATTGGAGCAAACAGAATGGATATGCTGTCCTATTTGTGGCGGAAAAACTCGTGATAAAATTAGAGAAGATTTTGTTTTGCATTTATGTAGGCTAAAATTTCATTACGTAAAGCACGATATTCTTCAAGTTCAACATTTGTTAATTCCTTCTTTTTATTAATGGGATTTTTCTTTACAGCATTTAAATTCATAATACACCTCTAAAATTACCCTAAATTTGTAAAATATTATGCTAAAAATAAGCATAACACTATTAGCATTAAAAATCAAGATTATTAGATTTCGGTAGTTTAGGTTTGTTGTTTACCCTTCCGATAAGAATCTTAATAACAATGTACTGGTCCAGCTCCGTGGTATCGCCGCCGATTTCTACTATGATTCCTCTGATTTTGTTCGCCATGTTCTCACCTCTTTTTCTTTCTCTTAAGTTTGACAAAGGCAAACTTAGACAGCGACTAAACAAACTTCGTTGTATACAAATTATGTGTTGCCGTTATCTCCTCTCCTAAAATGGGGCATAAAAATAAACCAGACAAATCCAATCAAAAGAAAAGCACCGATTATCTCTAACCGATGCTTCAAAAAAGTTATTCAATTAATAAAAACAAAAAATGTTACATATCACTCAAGATATCATGACTTAATGTCCTAAATACTTGACAAAAGTTCTGAAATCCCTCTCGTCCCACAATATAGATATTAGGCATATATGTCATTCTTACTTTTGAGTATGCTATTCGTTCCAATCCATTATCTACTGCTGTGTGATTGCTCAATGCCACATCTACATTTTTTATTTTTGCTTGTTCCTTAAAATAATCTAATGACATTAGATACTGTTCTACTTTATTCTTTTCCCTTGGCGGTGTTGTACCGCCCCATAAAGCAGCCATATGGATTTGATTATCTTCTGTTACAGGAAAAATGTAGCTCATACATCCGGGCGTATGTCCGGGAGTGCCATAAGCATATATGGTCTTATCGCCTAAAACAATTGTGTCTCCATCCTTTATGTGTACATCTATCTTGTAATCCTTCCATGTTTCAGGTCTATTCGGTTTCGCAGGATGTGCCTCCCAATAAATATCATCTGTTTTGGAAAGATAGGTCGTCGCATGACAATTTTCTACAAGCCATTTTCCACAACCGGTATGGTCAACATGTCCGTGGGTTAAAACCAATTTTTTTATCATTTTTGCATTCCAGCCAACATCATCAATCGCTCTTATTATTGCGTTAAAAGCCTCTTCTTTGGGCCATATAGCATCTATCACAATCAACCCATCTGTAGATTTTAACACAAAGCAGTTTGTTTCTTTATTCGAAACAATCAGTAAATCATCAAAAATCAGTGCATGGGTAAAAAAAGTCATGTCCTCCATAGCACAAATTGTTTCTCTTGTGACTGTTGGTTTATTTTGTCTTGTCATTAAAATCAATCTCCTCTGTACAAATTAAAATTTTAGCTGCACAGAGGATAAGCGGTTTTTGGCAGGTATCCTTAGAGAATTTTTCATGATTCAGTTCCTTTCCTTTAACTTCTTAAATTTTAATTATACCATACCGAAGTGAAAAAGTGGTGAACAATATCTAAAATTTAGCAAAGTCCTCCTGCGTAGCTTTCTTCTTGTATTTCACATCATCATTGGCTTTCTGCGTCCAAATATTGAGAACAAGCCCGATGGTCAAAAGATCAAGGTCAACTCGGTAGCTCAGATACTTTTTTTAGCATTTCAAAATACATCTGCATATCAGCATTAATAACTGCGTTGGCGATAATTTTGAAAACACGGAATCGAACGATGAGATCCCTTTTTGATGTGTAACTTTTTGGTATTTATGTTTATAAAATAAGGTATAAACAGAGGTCGGAAACTGTACATGGTTTTTCAATTAGAGAAATCCTTGGGAAGATTACTCTCCATTGACATCCTGTTTTTACAAAGTAAAATACATCGTTTATCTGTTCGTGTTTTTCTTCCAGACTTCTGTATCTTGCTTCTGCTAATATTGGTTTTATTATTTCCCATTGACTTTCACTCATATCACTTGTATATCTAATTCCTTTATTTCCGAACATTTCGCTTGTGGTGACAAGTTCTTATATTTTAATCAACATTAAGCAAATAAAAATCCTCTGAAAACAGCGGTTTTCCCTGCACAGTCGGAATAAAATTCTGCCTGCACCAGCGTTCAAGACGTTCATCGAACCAGTCCTGCTCAGCCCACGAATTGCAATTCAGAATAACACAGCTCAGGACGGACATTGCAAAACAGCAGTCAAGCATCGAAAAATCTATCGTACCGCCGTTCGCCTTGTATCCCTTTGCAATATTCCTGCGGTTTTCAACGCCGTTGATGTTGGCGAAAATCTCGCTTATGTCAAACATTGGGTGACCGTATCCGAAAAGCGAGAAATCGATTGGTAATAGTCCCGATTTCGTTATAAGAATATTAGACGGAGCAAGGTCAGCGTGAATTGGTATGAATTCACTTTCTGCGGTTTTAAGCTTTTCTGAAATAACGTCCCAAGCGTCTGCCATAATATTTATCCGTTTCTCGTTGAAAGCTCCTTTGCCCGTCATCTCATAAAGCCTGTTTTTCATACGACTGCAAAAAACGCTGTTGTAGCTAAGAAAACAATTCGGCTGAAAACTGCGGGAAAATCGGTGAATATCCGCAGCCATTTTTCCAATATCACAGCATACTGCGCAGTCGATGTCGTTACGATCTACCGAATGTCCGTCGATCCACGTAAACATATCCGCAGAGGTTCCGTCGCTAAGAATGGTAAGAAATTCACCATTAAAATTTGCTATCGGCGTCTGAACAGACATTCCGCATTTTTTCAGGTGAATAAGGAAGTCCGTTTCACTTTTATAAATTCCGTTTCGGTCCAGACCGACGTAATGCATTCCTGCGTTAAAGCCGTTAGCAGATCTATGTATACGCAGCAGATATTTGCCGTCAACCCGAAAAGTCATATTTTCGTGATGACGGATAAACTCGGTTTCAGCACCGCTCAGATTATAGCTTTGCAAAGCCTCCGCAAGATATTTATCATTCATCGTTTTTTCACAGCCTTCCTTATTAATTATAACACATATTGCGGCTTTGTCCAATTGAAACAACATATGCTGAATTTGTTGAGTTCGTAGGTATTACAGAACCTGTAGACAAATACGTTTTCCAGAATTGGGGTCTTGCAGAAGATTCTATTACCACTATTGAATTAGTTATTCCTACTGCTAATGCAGAAGAATAATATTTTTGTTTTAATTATTATTAATTAAGTTTTTAGCCGACAAGGTTAATCCTTGTTGGCTTTTTTCCATAGTGGATTATATTATTCTATTATTACTTCAAATAAAAATGTTGCTCTATAGTTGTCCTATATAAAAAAATCAAGCAAATAAAAACGCACCTTAACAATAGTTAAAGTGCGTAAACATGTTGGTTGCGGAGGCAGGATTTGAACCTACGACCTTCGGGTTATGAGCCCGACGAGCTACCGAACTGCTCCACTCCGCGATATGTTCCTCATCTGAGTGCTTATTAATTATAACACCTTTTATTGCTGTTGTCAAGAGGTTTTAAAAAAAATTACAAGATTTTTTATTTGCTTGATTCGACAAAGATTTTTTGACTATTTTGTACAAAAAAATTATCTGATGTTACAAAAAATATTATTTTTATTGACAGATTTTATTAATGGTTATATAATATTATTGTTTAGTAAAGCAAAGCATAAAAAGTTTAAAGCATTGAACTCTGCTTCGGATTTTAAATTTTTTAGCGGTGGGTAAAACCCTTTAAAATTATTGGGAGGATATTTAAGATGGTTATGTGGGTAGTGCTGGTGGCATATCTTGTCATCATGATAGGAATCGGCGTTTATTGCAGAACGAAAACGTCAAATGTTAATGATTTTGTTCTTGGCGGAAGAAATATAGGCGGTTGGTTTACTGCTTTTGCTTATGGTACTTCATATTTCTCTGCTGTTGTGTTTATAGGATATGCAGGACAGTTTGGCTGGCTTTATGGTGTATCTGCAACATGGATCGGTATTGGAAATGCCGTGATTGGTTCATTGCTTGCATGGATTGTGTTGGGAAGAAGAACAAGAATCATGTCTAAGCATCTTCAGGCTTCTACAATGCCGGAATTTTTTGAGAAAAGATATAATTCTAAGGCTCTAAAAACCTTCTCAGCTTTGATTGTTTTCGTGTTCTTGATTCCATATACAGCTTCAGTTTATAACGGACTTTCAAGATTGTTCGAGTCCGCATTCCATATTCCTTATAAATGGTGTATCATCGGAATGGCTGTATTTACCGCTATTTATGTTATTGTAGGAGGTTATAAAGCTACTGCAATTAACGATTTTATACAGGGATTGATTATGCTTGTCGGAATATCTGCTGTAGTAATCTGTGCTTTAAATAATAAAGGCGGTCTTTCAGCAGCAGTTGAACAAATGAAGCTTATCCCTAATGATGCAACAGGTGTAAAGGGCGATTACGGCTCTATATTTGGACCTGACCCGATTAACCTTATCGGTGTTGTAATTCTTACATCTTTGGGTACATGGGGACTCCCTCAGATGGTACAAAAATTCTACGCAATTAAAGATGACGCAGCAATCAAAAGAGGAAGTATAATCTCTACCGTCTTCGCATTAGTGGTTGCTGGTGGTTCTTATTTCCTCGGAGGCTTTGGAAGGTTGTTTTCTACGCTTTCGGGAGAAGAGGGCAAAAATGCAATATCTATTCTTAGTAATGGTAAACCCGACTATGATTCAATTATTCCATCAGTTCTGAATACCGCCTTGCCGGAGGTATTAATTGGTATAGTAATCGTGCTTGTGCTTTCAGCGTCAATGTCAACCTTGTCTTCACTGGTTCTTGCTTCAAGCTCAACATTGACAATTGACCTTGTTAAGCCAAGAATGAAAAATGGCATGGACGAAAAGAAACAGGTTCTCTGGATTAGAATTTTTATTGCATTGTTCCTTATCGTTTCAGTTGTAATAGCTATGAATAAGAATGCATATATCTCTACACTCATGTCAATTTCATGGGGAGCACTTGCAGGAGCATTCCTTGCCCCATTTATGTATGGTCTGTTCTCTAAAAAGATTACAAAGGCGGCAGTTTGGGCAAGTCTTATTTCAGGTGTTGGCATAACTGTTGTACATATGTGTCTGTTCAGTCTTGGTTGGTTCCCGGGACTTGTTGAAACAGTTGCCTCAAAGGGCTGTAAGCTAAGTGTTATGTCACCTCTTAATGCAGGAGCATTTGCAATGCTGTTCGGACTTGTTCTTGTCCCTATTGTAAGTCTGTTTACTAAACAGAAGGACGAGGATATGAAGAATACAGAAGAGGTTTTCACTTGCTATAACTAACGACTGATTTTACTTGTTGAATTAAATATTATCTATCAACCGCACGTTTCAATTTAAAGCGTGCGGTTTTTGTGCATTTTAACATGTAAAATTTGCAGGTTGTAGGATTTTTGTTGACAGGAATTAACGTTCAGATTATAATAAGATTAATAATCCAGAATGAGGTCAAAGCATATGATTTTTAAGCTTGTAAAGGATGAGTCCTGTCAAGAAATAGAGGTTACACTGAAATGTGCCGTGATCGATGAACATATACGGCAGATTGCTGAGAATATAAAGCACCTTGATTTTAATATTAAGTGCATAGATAAAAATGGATATACAAATCTAAATATAAATGATATATATTATTTTGAATCTGTTGACGATAAAACTTTTGTTTATCTTAAAGATAAGATATATGAGTGCAGCTATAAGCTGTATGAGATTGAGCAATATTGCGCCGTTACAGGTCTTGTAAGAATAAGCAGAAGCACTATTTTAAATATATACAAAATACGAAGCGTCAAATCTTCATTAAACGGAAGATTTTTGGCAAAGCTTATAAATGATGAAACTTTAATAATTAATCGGCATTATGTTTCAGATTTTAAAAAGAAATTTGGTATTTGATGAATGTTAAAGGAGTGAGAGCATATGAAGACTTTTAAATATTATTTTACAATATCATGTATATCATTTACTTTTGTACTATTGGTCGATATATTGCTTAATTTGGATTCATTAAATAATGTAAATATAACTTTTTCAGAACTTATGCAGCTTTTCGTGTGTACGTCATTGATTGCTTTGCTGATGTTTTTTACAGATAAACTGGATGTAAAAACGATACCTGGTTTTATGCTTGTGGACATACTTGACATATGTGCTGTAATGTACATATTCGGCATGGGCTTGTTTAGATTTATCACTCCTTCTTGGGAAAACGTGCTGGTTACATTTGGGATAATTGTGGCGGTGTATTTTTTGACATTTGCCGTTATGGTGTTTGATGACCGAAATGCTGTGAGGTTTATAAATAATAAGCTTGAAAAAATGAATGGAGATGAAATTAAATGAATCATATTATCCAAGTGAAAAACCTGAAGAAGTCTTATGGTGCAGTAGAGGCAGTCAAGGGCATTAATTTTTATGTGGAAAAGGGGCAGCTTTTTGCTTTTCTTGGTCCCAATGGTGCAGGAAAGTCCACAACTATTGATATGCTTTGTACATTTTTGAAGCCTGACAGCGGAGAGGTTGTTGTGGACGGCTATGTACTGGGAAAAGACGATAACGGTATCCGTAGTTCTATCGGAGCTGTTTTTCAGGACGGATTGTTGGACAAATTACTTACCGTAGAGGAAAATCTAAAAATGAGGGGAAGTCTTTACGGTAAAAAAGGCGTTGAGCTAAAGCAAGCTGTGGATAAAGCTTGTGAAGCAACAGGTATAACTAACATTATGAAACGTCAATATGGTAAATTGTCAGGAGGGCAGCGCAGACGCTGTGATATTGCAAGAGCGCTGATAAATTCTCCTAAAATTCTTTTCCTTGACGAGCCTACAACAGGACTTGATCCCCAAACCAGAAAGAACGTTTGGGAAACAATAACCCAGCTTCAGAAAAACCTTAATATGACTATTTTTCTTACGACCCATTATATGGAAGAAGCCGCAAACGCAGACTACGTTATTATAATCGACGACGGAAAGATCTCTGCACAGGGAACTCCTTTGCAGCTAAAAGAAAAATATACATCTGATAAAGCGATAATGGAATGCAATCAAGTTCAAGCTGTAGAAAAAATCCTCATTGAAAAGAATGCTGATTATGTCCGACAGGGAAATGTCATAACCGTAAAGTTTACTTGCTCAAAGGACGCAATAGGTATTCTTTCACTCTGCCGTGACCATATAAACAGCTTTGAGGTTTTAAGCGGAACAATGGACGATGTGTTTATTGAG
>CAMWVM010000018.1 GCA_947177715.1 uncultured Ruminococcus sp. | reverse complement strand
ACACTAATTCGTGTGAAATGTGAATAGATAAAGTACACTAAATAGTGTATACTGTAATTAAAGAAAAACAATTAAATAAAATTGTTTTTCTAATAATATCACAAAAAAATTAAAAAGTCAAATCTTTAGGAGGAAACTACAAATGAACACGTATGAAATCAAATTTTCAAGAGAAAACGGAACTGTCGGTACTGACCGCTTTGCAGCAGCCACAGAGGGACAGGCAAGAAAAGACTTTAATGAATGTTATCGTCACGGTAACTATAAAATCCTTAGTGTAGAGCCTATAAAAAGGAATGTTGAAAATGACAGATAAAGTTAATGATTTAGTAGAAAACAAGGTTATAAGGGAACAATACATCAACAGAACTGAGGTTCTTGATAAAGTCAAGAAATTATTGATGATTCCAGCAATGGAAGTTATGACAATGGCACAGGTCGCACAATACTACGAGGTTGATATTAATACTATTAAATTATGCTATCAACGTAATTCAAAAGAAATTAATTTAGATGGTGTGATAAGAAAAACACCAAAAGACTTTAAAAATTTTTTTAATGGTACAACTTGTACCTTTAAAAAAATTAAACAAGAACGTGGAAAATTAATCGTGAATATTGATGATCTTACAACTCTTGTTATCCCTAATCGTGGCACTCGTTGTTATAGTAAAAGAGCGGTTTTAAGATTTGGTATGCTTCTGCGTGATTCAGAAGTTGCCAAAGAGGTAAGAAGGTCGCCTCACATACGTGAGGTGAGGATTGAAATAATCAACCGTTATCCCAACAAGTTAAAATATTATATTGATTGTATGTACAACGCAACCAATCTATTGGAGATTAAAAGCGGTATCGGACATATAACAGAGTAATTTTTAACCTTAATAGCAGCTTGAAAATTGAATAGCTATGGTGTGAACCTTGAAAAATAGTTGTAAATCCAAGTAACATTATAGTGTTTTGAATCGTGTTTGAAAAGTTCACGAATATCAAAAACTTGTCTTTATCAGTCTGATTATGTGAAATAATGAACGGTAAAGCCGTGTCAGCTTATTAAAGTCATAAAAGCAAATCAGACTTAAAACTAATTATATTACTTATTATTCATTTATGTCGCTCTCTATGCAGGGAGCGTGGATTAAAATAAATAAATAGGAAAAACCAAATTAAAAAATTAATAAACAGGAGGTAACAAAAATGACAGATAACCAATTAGTATTAGCAACAACTGAGCAATTCGGTAACATATCAACTAATATCTATAAAGATGAAAATAATGATATGTTTATGACGGCACGACAATTAGGAGAGTGTTTGGGATTTGCCGATCCAGTAAGAGCAGTTTCGAAAGTTACTGATAGAAATAATTACTTAAAAACTGATGAATTTTCAACGGTGGTCAAATTGACCACTCTTGATGGCAAATCCCGTAATATCCGTGTTTTTAATGAAGACGGTATCTATGAAATAACATTCTTAGCTAATACAGAAAAAGCAAAAGAATTCAGAACATGGGTCAGAAGGGTAATTAAATCATTGCGAAAAGGTGATATTCAATTAACGCAAAATAACCTGTCACTAACCCCACAAATGATTGAACAGATTATCGATAACAAATTAGGTTTGTATTTTGCTAAAACTGAGGAACGGCTCACGAGGTTAATCAAATCCATTAACACAACTGATAATAATACACTCGATAATAAAGAAGAGTTTTCATTTACCCCAAAAGAAAGTGCAAAAAGTGTTTTCGATTTCATATCCAGAGTTACAGAGAGTCCTCTAAAAGCTACTGAGAAGCCTTCAGAGCCACTTTACAAACCTAATAAGTATTCATACCTTACTGATATTATAATGCCCTTAGCAGAAAAATATAACGACCATTCAAAGGGTTACAATGCTACATATCAAAAAGTATACAAACAAATGGGTTGTAATTTTAAAATATTATTAGGTAGATACCGTAATTCACACAAATTAAAACATAATCCATGCAAGCGTAAGTTGATATCTGAACGTCCTGATTTAGAAAGACGTTTTACAAAGGCTGTTGAGGAGTTATTAAACACTTAAGAGGATATTATCAAAGGAGTTAAATCATATGGAATTCTTAGCAGGACTGTTTATATACTTAGTTTTAGCTTCAATTGAAGAAATCAAAAGATGGTTTAAATAAAAGAAGTGTTGCCTCACATACGTGGGGTGAGGATTAAAACAAATAACAGAAGGGAAGTGCAAATATGTTCTATCAGTCAATACATATTGCAAATAGTAATTATAATGAAATTGTTGAAGCAGAAGCGGCACAGCAAGAGGGAATCTGTTGGTATAACAGAGGAATTCAGAACAGAGCATATAGGCAAAAGGCTCATAAATGGGATTTAGTAAGTCGTGGTTTACTTTGTTTAATGGGTTTGTGCGGTGGTATAGCTTTATTATTAAGTTGTGCTTTTGGGTTACTATTAGCATAAAAAAATGAAAGGGAAGTGTAAATCATGTTAGTTAAGATTTATTTTTTGAATAATGGTGGAGCAGCTGCAAAAATAGGTGACGAGTATATACATATGTATGAGGATATGGAACGGCTCGCAAAAGATATTCTTGACATTGAACTTGATGGATTAGACGAAAGCAATGTATCGCATTGGGATAATAATGAATCTGGATTAATTAACTTTGATGATTATTGCAATTCTGATTTCGTTTGCTATACTGAAGGCGATTTGTCTAAATATAATGGATTGGAAGAATTACTTGATCTTGATAAAGCATTGGATGAAAATATTGCGAAATTTCTTGACTCAATTCATAAGGTCTTATTAAAGGTATATTAAATGTTGAGTGCTTGTAAAATGGATTTAAAGTAGGTGATTATATGAAATCATTTAAGATAACGGCATGTCGTTCTATTATCGTAGCAGGTAAATTGATAAACAGTTTGTTTAATGATAATAAGATTAATTATTATGGTGAGAAGTGTAGCAACTATTTTACGTTGTTTGAGCATAATGGCAAGCGTGTTTTGGTAGCTGTAACTCTTGAAATTGATCTTATTGACGGTTATAGACGGTTGTCAATTCACTGTATTAATCATGTTAGCGGTGATTTAAATAGTGTTACTCATATTGATGATGTAAGTGTAAGTATGTTATCAGAGGCTTTAAAGGAAATAGCGTCTAAAACTTTGCTTAACACAGATTCGGAAGAGAAAAAAGCTGCTTAATTAAATTGAAATATAAAAAAGGAAGTGTTTAAAATGGCTAGTAGAGAAAGTAAACATCGTAAAATTTTATCATGCCACTGTGGATTAAAACCTAAAATTATGTATGATACAAAAGATAAATTTACATTAGTTTGCCGCAATTGTGGTGTGCGAAGTAAAAGCCATGATATTAGAGATAAAGCGGTGAATAATTGGAATAAAGGTAAACGCTTTTATTATAAAGAACATGAGGTACATTAGATAGTTAAGGTATAATTCTTGATTTTTTCGTGTACATATGTTATAATTTTTGCGTAGAGGTGATGTGTTTTATGAGCCGTATATATGATATGACCCAAGAAGAAAATATCTTTTTTGCTAAACGTAATATTGTAGATTCCATATGGAAAAGTGTTCAGCTTGAGGGTATTGGTATGACATATCCAGAAATACAAATAATTGTAGATGGTATGTCTGTAAGTGGCTATAGTATTGATGAAATAAATTTAGTTAATGATTTAAAATATGGCTGGCAATTTGTTCTTGAAAATATAAACGGTATCATAGACATTGAATACATTAAAAATTTGCATAGAATTATAGGTAAATTTACTGTCGCTAATGCAGGATCGTTTAGAACCATTTATGATTATGCAGGTATTGGCGGTACTGATTGGAAACCTGAATTTCCTGATGAAGAAAAAATTAAAAGAGATCTAATAGATATTCTTGAAACAAAAGATGATACAGACAGGGCAATATTACTTATGCTTTATTGCATGAGAGGTCAATTTTTTATTGATGGTAATAAGAGAATTAGTATGTTATTAGCCAATAAAATCTTAATTGAAAATGGATGTGGGTTAATATCTATTCCTGTCAAAGAAAGATTGAATTTTTTAACGTTATTGGTAGAGTTTTATGAAACCAATAACAATGAAAAGATTATTAAATTTATATATGATAAATGTTTAATCGGAAATAACAAAATAAAATAATAGTTTTACAATCCGCTTTATGCGGATTTTTTTATGCGATTAATTATTTGAATTAGAGTTATATGAGCAGGGAAATGAGGTTAAATAAAATAAGCCTTACAACGCTGTAAATGGCGTGTAAGGCTTATTTTATTTTAAAATGTTTTGAATTGCATTTAAAAGCAATCCACCTGCAACAGTCGCAAAAGTGCCGGTTGTAAAAGTAGCTATGTTTTCTATAATGAAATCTTTCAATGTTTTTTTATCGTTATTTAAGTAGAGTATTTTAGCTTGCTTTGCACATTCTTTTTCTACTGAGCTATCTGAAATTTTTAGTAGTTCATCAAGATAATTGACAAAATTATCAGATTCTTTATTAATCTGATTGCCGTGTATAATATTGTTATTATCTCCAAAGATAGCACCATCCAATATGCCGCCATTAATAGTGCAATTTTCAAATTTTGTATCCATTTTTGCCTCCTTCATTTAACTATTAATAAGAGTGCTTTCTTTTAAAACACCATCGTTAATTGTACATTTATCAAAACTAATAGAATATGTTGATTTGTTTTTATCTTTGATACTATTCAGCATTGTATTAACAACTGTATTAAGGAATTCTACATCTTTACAATTAAAATATAGTGTTGCACCTGAATTCAAACTAATAGCTAAATTTTTTCCACGTTCATTATTGTACTTCATAACAAGTCCAAACCAGATTATTGCTATGATTAGTGGGATAATTCCTATTCCATCCATAGAAACTGTACATATTCCTAATATACCTAAAATGATAGCGCCAACCCAAGTATTATTAGGTGGTATTGGAGAAATAGTAATAAGTGATATGTTATCAGTACAAATAAATGAATTTGCATATGTAATAACATTTTTGTCAATTTGTATTGATGGGACATTGATTTGCTCGTTTTTGCTGAACTGTGACATAATAAATCTCTCCTTATAATTTTAATTTTTGTAAAATTTAGTTTATGTTGAAATTATAACATATAAGTTTTATTTTGTAAATATCTATCATAAATAATTGACAATTCGGCAACATATTGTACAAATAATACATATTTAGACATTTGTAGAGCAATAAAAAAGTAGCTCGCAAAATATTAATTTTAATTTAACAATGAATAGCAACAATAATAAACATTAGTTTGATAGTTTACAAAATATCAATTAATTATATTAAACAAGCGTTTTATAATTAAGATGTAAAGGAGATGCCTTGTTTAGATAAAATTTGATATTTTAGTATGTTATAATAATTTTATGTTTTTTTGAAAGGAGTAGTTGCATTTTACAATACTTTATGTTATAATATGTATGATAAAGTGCTAAATTGCAACAAAGGGTGATAATGGTGAAATTGGTTGGTTTAAAAATTGACAAGATGCATGGATATTTTAATTATGATGTATCCTTTAATTCTGATATTACTTTTCTTTATGGAGATAACGGTTGTGGGAAAACAACTATTCTTAATATTATTACTTATATAATTACAGGCAAGATTTATGAATTGTTTCAATATGATTTTAAGGAAATAATTTTAAAATATTCATCAGATAAAACTGATAGTGTGGATAACATAATCATTTCTCATGAGGGAAACGATATTAAAGTTATTTTTTTAAATCAAATAGATTTAATAGAGTCACAACGTTATGAAAATTCTGAAAGAAAACTTGAAATTGAAAGATATTATCTTTCTCAATATCCTATATTGAATGAAATTAAAGATACTTTTAATTATGTGTATCTGCCATTAAACAGAGATGGGAATATTGCTAATGATTTTTTAACTATTGAAAAATCGGCAAGCTATAGAAGACGTTATATTAGTAATATAGATGTTACATTACATGATGTGGAAAGTCTTGTAAGAAGATCGTATAATAGAGTTAATTTCATATTGAACAAAATTAATGAGAAATTCAGTAATGATATTTTAAAATCATTTTTAGATGTTGAAAATAGTTCAAATGTTGAACAATTAATAAAATATATAAATAAATTAGATTCAGATCAAGTAAAAAAGATTCAAGAAGATTATGCTAATGTTTTAAAAACTATTAATAAATGGGATAATAAAACTGAAACAAGGATAAACTACTTTTTTGAATCATTAGAAAAAGATATAAAAGAAGCCGAAAAAACAAATGTAGGGTTTTCAATAGAAGTTTTATTTAAATTATCTGAATTGGTAAAGATAAATAGTATTATTTCAAAAGCTGAAGAATCTGAACAAAGTAAGAAAAAACATAAACAACCAGTAAATGATTTTGTTAAGACAGTTAATAAATTTATTGGAAATAATAGTGTTAAAAAAGAAATTATTATTGATACTGATGGTACAATTAATTTAAAAACACATGGTAATAAGGTTGATATTCAGCATTTATCATCAGGAGAAAAGCAAATAGTTACTTTTTTTGCATATCTAATTTTTGGATTAGAAAATACTAATCAAAGTATATTTATTGTTGATGAACCTGAACTATCTCTACATTTAAATTGGCAAAGGCAATTTGTGGATTCAATAATGTCTGTTAATAAAAATGTTCAGTTAATATTTGCTACGCATGCACCTGAGATAATAGGAAAACATTTAGATAAGTGCGTTAAATTAATTCCAAACATGTAAGGATTTGATTGAATAATGGAAATTGAATTTGATTTGAAATATTCAGATGAAGCTTTATTATCAAGAGCATTATTATTAATTTCTAAAAATAAGCTCAATATTTTTGTAGAAGATACCCATAAAGAATATGAATATGAAGAAATATTTGAACGGTTACTTCCTGAGGAAATAAAAATTAGCTGTATATTTCCGACAGGTGGAAAAACTTTTTTAGAAGAATCATATAATTTGTTTGGAAATTCAGACGAATATGGGAATTGCTTTTTTATTGCAGATGGAGATTTCGATTTAATATTGGGTAAAAATGTGATTGTAGGGGATAACTTTTTATACTTAAGAAGATATAATATTGAGAGTTATTTGCTACATAAAGAAACAACCTTGCAATTTATGAGACCTAAACTAAGAAAAACTTACGCAGAAACAAAAGAAATAGTTGATTATGATAATTGGATAAATACAATCACACCTTTTTTAGAAAGATTATTTGCTTTACATTGTCTTGTTCAAATGTATTGTCCAGAAATCAAAAATGTTGCACGAGGCGTAGAGCGTTTTTTAGATAAAAGAGGTTATCCTAACGTAAGTATGTTTGAAGCATATAAAAAAGAAATAATAGAGTTTATACCTGATCTTGATACTAAAATTGAACAAATGTTATTAAGGCTTAAAGAGGTATACGGTTCAGAATTAAGTAGCTTTGTATGTGGTAAATGTTATATAAGCAGTTTAAAAATGTTCTTGAATTCAAAATTAACAAAGAAAATTAGTTATAATGATTTAAAAGCTGCGTTAATTAGTAGTTTTGATATTTCTCAATTAAACTATGTGAAGGACAAGTTATTTGCCTATATCGCTAGTTAATTAAATCGTCTTATTACATAACTTAATAAAAAAAATTAAGCACCTTCTATGGTATATGAAACCGTAGAAAGTGCTTTTATTAGAGTAAAATCAAAAATATCCAATAATAATGCAGAAAAAGCACTCATTTATTGAGTGCTTTTTTGTTGGTTTAAAATTGTACTTATTTCTATTAGGGGGTATTTGTTATTATAAACTGTTTCCACCTAAGTCTTTTTATTGGAATGTGGTGATGAAACAAAATTTCAAACTATGGATTATCAGGATTGACTTTTGGAATATATGTGCCTTTGCAATTTTTGTCTACATTTAATTTAATTACCATGCGTCTTTTCTTTATATCATCCCTACTATAGCAATCTTTTAGTAAGGTAGTACTAAGAAATCCAGGATAATAATAAGTTTTTTACATAGAGTATTCCAATTAAGAATTAGAAATTCTTTTATATCAACGAAACGATAAACAGCAATACAGTTACCTTTGTAATATGCTAAAGGTGCTTCCAAATCCTTTTTTATTGAAAGTGAGTCTATTTGTTCTTTGCTTTAGTTTAGGTTTACCCAATTATCTACATCAAATGGATTAGCAAATGAGTGATATCTCTTCAAAACAATCTCCTAGTTGGGATTTAATTTTCGCAAACTTCAATTACTTCTCCAAAAGTTTCAAGTAAGTCATATTCTATAATTTTTATTGGTTTATATTGGGGATTTATTGATTCTAAATAGGCATTATTATTTTTATGAGTTATTTTTTTACAAAAAGCACTTCCGTTAAGAACAAATACACCAATTTTTCCGTCTTCAAGATTTTTGCATTGCTTTACTAATACAATGCTATTATCAGGTATATCTGGTTCCATGCTATTGCCAGATATTTTTAAAGCAAAATCACATTCTTTATTGTCTGTTTGATATTCTTTTTTAGGAACATTGTTATCAAGGTGGAGTCCTACTCCAGCAGACGAAGGAAGTTCATATAAATCAATAGACCTTTTATTTTGAGTTTGTTCAATGGTTGATTCAGTGAAAAGGATTTTTTCTATATTAGACAACCATCTTTTTATATTATTTACAGCTTTATCACCAAGATATGATTGTATATGGACTTCGTTTAATAGATAAATAAAGCATAAAATATCTTTGGCGGTTTTCTTTTTTGAATCATCTGAAATTAACTCATGAAATTCTAGTCCGTCGTGCATCGTATAAACTTGTTCCTCATAATGACTTTCGCCATGTAAAACCAAACGATACATAAGATGTTCAAAATAAAACGAATATTTTCCAAGTTTTTTAAGTATAAGTTTGTTGTAAGAGACTTCTTCTATACTGTTTTGATAAGAAAAAGTGGAGAAAGCTTCTAAAACACGACGCATAATATTGCCTATAATAATATTATTATCATCATTTTGATTTACGTCACTGGCGTAATGATATATTTTTTGTAATAGCACTTGATATTCATTTCGTTTTCGTTTAAAGTCACAAAGTTTACTATTAATAAGTTCAAATTTTAAAAAAATTGATTTTTCTATAGAAACTTTATTAATTTCTTCCATAATTTTTTGAAGATCAAAGATAGTAGAAAGGTCATGCGATAAAATTAATATTTTGCTATTTTTATTTCCTCGAATTATTTTATCAATTTCAGATTTTAAATATGAAGTGATTCCAATTCTGTTTTCAAAATCAAAACTAGAGATTGGGTCATCAATAATAATTAGAGACTCATCATTATAGGGTTTTGACATATCCTTTTGATCCATAATTTGAGTGAAAAAATAACAAAGAGCAATAATGTTTCTTTCGCCTAAAGAAACATTATTTGGGGTGACGTTTTCTCCATTAACTTTTAAATAATATTTTTGATTTTTCAGTTCAATAGAAATTCTTTTAGAATCCATAAATATATAATTCAAAGATTTATTTATATAATTTACTGCTAATCCTAATTTAGACATTTTTCCTTTTAGTTCTTTTAAATGACTTTCTATTATATTTAAATCTGAGTCTATTTGTTCTATATCAGCAACTAAATCATCTTTTTCTTTCTCTTGTTTTTTATAAGATTCATAATGATCTAAAATTTGATAATATGCAATTTCTTTATTTAAGTTGATAAGTTCTTTTTTTAAACGATCTATTTTTCTTATAGATTCATTAAAGTCTAAACGCTTGTTTTCTAACTGCTGCAATAAGATATTAAAGTCTATAATTTTATCTACAAGACCGTTTTTATCAATATTTATTGGAGTATAAATATTCCCTAACTTTCGGTTGATAAGCTCTTGATATTGATTAATTAAATCCTGACAAATATTTTTTTGTGTATTTATTTTATCAACCAATTCCTCATCAATGACAGAATAATTATCATAGTTAAAACTCAAATTAGGAAAGACAATGTTGTTTAGTTGTTGTTTATGTTCTTTAACATCTTTATTTAGAACGTGTCTTATATTTTCAATTAGTTTTTGTTTATATTCATCACTGATTTTTTGATAACAAAAAGGACAAGTTGAAATATTAGAGTTGTTAAAATTTAAATATGCTTTTTCTATAAATTCTTGTTGACCATTTTGAACTGCTTTAAGAATCTCTTTTTCTCTATCGGTTAGTTCTGATTGTTTTATTTGTTTAGATAAAAGGTCACAAATTAATGTTTCTAAATCTTTTTTTAATGTGATTTGAACTATTGGATTTAAGTACCTTGTATTAGTTGTTGAAATCTTGTCAAATATTAATTTGGTTTTTTTAAACTTTTGTTTAATTTCATTTAAAGTTGATTGAGGAGTTAACTTACCAATTTCTTTTATTACATTTGCATTTATAGGCGTTTTAGTTTTATTACCTTTAAGTTTTGAATCTATATCTGCCCATCCATCATCTTGTTTTAAAATTTTTTTGATTTGATTAAAATGATATTCAGGATTCAATGGTTCATTATTTTTTTGGTATTTTTCAAATTCTTTTTGTTTGTCATTCTTTTGTTTTTCATTGTTAGATTTTAATAATTCATAATGGTTTATTTCGGATTGGTATTCTCCTGCTTCTCCAAATAAAAGAATTGTATCTAATCCATCACTATGTATTTTTACTTTTTTATTGATGTAGTTTTCATTAAAAACAAAGATTTTATTATCACTTGGAACATAATTGATGTAGGAATCATTGTTATCTATTAATTTAACATTGATGTCAGAGTTAACATCCGATTGAGTTAAATAATTTACTCCATCTGATATCGTACTTTTGCCACTACCATTTCTACCATAAACAATTGTAATTCTGTTTTTCGGGTTAGGAAAAAGCTTTAATAAGGTTAAATTAGAAAAACATCTACCTTGAATAGTTATACCACAAAGTTTTTCTATCATGATATATGCCTCCACTTTTTATGCATAATCAAATAATGCAATTTCAAATACAATACTGAGATTACATTTTTCGTCAACAAGCTATATATATTTACTAAATTATATCATAGTATAAAATAATGAAGTAAATATATTCTTAAGAAATTATTTAAATGTTGTAATTATAGTCGGAAACATTATAGATGTTATCTGACAAGCAAAACTCGAAAACGTAAAAACCTGTGAATAAACGGAAATAATAATTAAATCCCATGAAAATCTCGTAAAATAGACGAAACTAACCATTAATTATTGTGAATAATAAAACGATGCAAGAATATGGTGTAAAAAAATCGGCTTGGGAATCTGTAAAAAACAGAAAATCCGAACCGATTAAATTTTATCCGTTTTAAAGTGTTCTAGTATTTTAAAATCGTTTTAAAGGTTATTAAAATGCCTATTTTATGCATTTTAAAGCAACTATTCATTAAAACGGTTTAAAAGAAAAGTTGAAAAATCACATTGAATTATTTCTAATATTTATATGCGAATATGCGAACTTTACTTTTCTTGATATGAACTGGTTTGCATTAGTTTTTCTTATCGTATATAAACTGCTTAAATTGATTATAAACTTGTTGCTCTAATGGATGAACTAAAAACTTATTCCTCTGCTTTAGTATAGTCATTCGCTCTGCTCTAATAGTAGCGGAATGAATAGAAATATTGCATATTGATGCAATTTCTTGTGGTATATTTAGCTCTAATGCCCAAAGGATACACGCAGGTGCAAGTATTCCTATGGCAAACCGTTCAGCTTCATATTCTGTAGAGTCTTGACCTAATAAAATGTGTCCTATTTCATGAGCTATAGTATATCTCTGCATTGGCATTGGCTCAGTGTCTCTTATAATTATGAAACATTGCCCATCAATATATATAGTTTTACCTCGTTCTGATTCTAAGAGCATATTGTTTTTTAGACTGCTGTTTTTTATGATCTTTATACCATTATGTTTGCAAATCTTTGATAAATCTGTAGGTAAACGATTGATTTTGCAGTCAATTAAACACTGCCAACTGGCGTCCCTGACATTTTTGTATATATCATAGTTCAAAATAAATCACCTTGAAATTATTATACCGAATTCGAGGTGATTTATCATTTATTAGTATTCATCAGTTGCATCAGGTGCATTCAGAACATCACTAAAATCACCTTCAACAATTCTTGGTGGTGCATTATTTGTACTTCGTGCAACAATAAAGGCTTTTTTAACTATTGGTTTTTGCTGTTCTATCAGCGACAAACCACGCTCGGCAAAACGAGCTTTGTTTATTTCGTTAAGACCTCTATATATATCTATTATTTCCTGCTCATCATCGGTTAAATCTGTTGGTGAGCTTTTTTCTTTGCCTGTAATGAGATAATCTAAAGAAACTCCTATAGAATCCGCAATTACGGATAATTTATCAGCAGCAGGATTAGTGCCTTTCTTTTTCCAATCTGAGATAGTCGATTCGGATATGCCTGAATTTTCAGCAAACTCCTTTTGTGTTAAATGATTTTCCTTTAATATTTGGAAAATACGTTGTGAAATTGTCATAAAAGCAACCACCCTTCTTGTGCAAATTAACAAAAATCCGCAAATGCGGATAAAACACTTGACGAATACGTATACACGGATTATAATAAATATATAGTGAACGGCAAGGGCATAGCAATCCCATTGTGTATATTAACATTGTATCAAAAATAATAATTTAAGTCAATAAAAAGAGGTAATTAAAATGAAATTAGCAGTAAAAAACGTAATTACAGCAGAAACTTTAGGAACAGTATTAACAAACCATAGTATGAGTTTAGACGAAGTAACAGAATTATTGGATATTAAATATAACAAAACAGAAAAGACTATCAAGAAGAAAGGTATTGTTTTTATGAAGACCTTGAATTAGTACAATTAGATTAAAATGGAGGTAAAAAGCATGAACGATTTAAAAGTTTTCAGTAATACCGAGTTTGGAGAGCTTGGAGTGATGATTATTGACAGCAAGGAATATTTTCCTGCTACACAGTGTGCTAAGATTTTGGGTCATGAAAATCCAGCGAGAGCAATTCGCAAGTACTGTAAAGGGG